>NZ_JBVVPM010000008.1:0-230233 GCF_055811255.1 Bradyrhizobium sp. MI1.11 | reverse complement strand
GCCGATATGCCATCCCCAGATCCTCTTCAGATGTCTCTTAGAGAATCGCAGATTCGCGATTTACGCAAAGCCCTCGCTTGCGGGAGAGGGTTGGGGAGAGGGTGCCTCAACGTTGGGATTCCCCCAGAGGAGAGAGCCCACCCGCGCCTTCGGCGCAACCTCTCCCGCAAGCGGGAGAGGTTGAGGAGCCCACGGCCCGACCGCTTCAACCCATTCGCATTCGTCAGCACTTAGCAACCCACGCGCGGGGTCGATCATGTCTGCTTCAGAGTCCACCGCTCCGCAGGACGAGGGCAAGCGGATCGTGTTCGAGGACCCGCATGGCGCCGCCGCCAACATGCAGGAAGCGGAGGTCACGCGCGTGCGAAGCTTGCGCGGCGCGTGGCGCTGGACGCTCGTCGTCGCGACCGCCGCGACCATCCTGCTCTGCATCAACCAGCAATTCTCGCTGCGCTTCTTCGTCGGCTACACCCAGCTCAACACGGAGTATTTCTATCTCCTGATCGCCCTGATGCTGCCGTTCACGTTCCTGATCTTCCCGGGAACCCCGCGCGCGCCGCTCGACCGCATTCCCTGGTACGACCTTCTCTGCTTCGTCGTAACTTTTGCCGCGGCGCTGCTGCTGATGTTGAACGTCCGCAAAGCCGCGGAGGCCGGCTGGGAATTCGGCGGCGCGCCGAACAGCGTGACCGCGGCGGGTCTCGTGATGTGGGTGATGCTGATGGAGGCGCTGCGGCGGACCGGGGGCTGGAGCCTGCTACTGAGCGTGCTCCCCTTCACCGTCTATCCGCTGTTCGCGGAATCCAGCTGGCTCGGGCCGTTCCGCGGCACACAATCGACGCTGGAGCAGGCGACCGCCTATCACGTGCTGTCGGGCGAGAGCCTGCTCGGCATTCCCATCCAGGCGTTTGCCGACACCGTGATCGGCTTCCTGGTATTCGGCACGGCGCTGATGATGACCGGCGCCGGAAAGTTCTTCATCAATCTCGCCTTCGCGCTGTGCGGCACCTTCCGCGGCGGCGCGGCGAAGGTCTGCATCTTCGCCAGCGGCCTGCTCGGCATGATGTCGGGCTCGATCATCTCCAACGTGCTCACCGCCGGCACCATGACCATTCCGGTGATGAAGAAGAGCGGCTTCCGCGCCTCCTACGCCGGCGCGATCGAGGCGTGTGCCTCGACCGGCGCGGTGCTGGCTCCGCCGGTGATGGGTGCGACCGCGTTCGTGATCGCGCAGTTCCTCAATGTCAGCTACGCCGACGTCGCGATTGCGGCCATCATTCCCGCCGCGCTCTATTACGTCGGCTTGTTCATGCAGGTCGATTCCTACGCCGCACGACACGGGCTGAAGGGCATTCCGCGCGCGGAGCTGCCGCGGGTCATGGATACAATCAAGGACGGCTGGTACTACGTCTTCGTGATCGCGCTGCTGATCGTGATGCTGCTCTACTTCAAGCGCGAGAGCCATGCGCCGTTCTACGCTACCGCCCTGCTTCTGGTCCTCAACCAGCTGTTCTCGAAGGACACGCGCTGGACTGTCGCGACCATCGGCAAATTCCTCGAGGTCAACGGCCGCACCTTCGTCGAGCTTGTCGGCATCCTCGCCGGCTGCGGCCTGCTGATCGGCGCCTTCTCGATGACAGGCGTGGTGTCGAGCCTTGCCAACGACCTGCTGCGCATTGCCGGTGACAATCCGTTCCTGCTGCTCGGCATGTGCGCCCTCACCAGCCTGATCCTCGGCCTCGGGTTGACCACGACGGCCTGCTACATCTTCCTCGCCATCCTGGTCGCACCGGCGCTGGAGAAACTCGGGCTGAACAAGATGGCCGTGCACATGTTCATCTTCTACTGGGGCATGCTGTCGTCGATCACCCCGCCGGTCGCGATCGCCTCGTTCGCGGCCGCAGGCATTGCCGGTTCGCCGGCGATGAAGACGGGCTGGGAATCGATGTGGGTCGGCAGCATCATCTATTTCATCCCGTTCTTCTTCGTGCTCAATCCCGCGCTGGTGCTGCAGGGGCCGAGCCCCTATCTCGCCGGTCTCGGGCTGATGGCGCTCGCGGCGTTCGGCACGCTGTTCATCTGCGGCGGCATTCAGGGCTACCAGCCCTTCGTTGGCGATCTCCGCGGCGCCGGTGCGCTGGAATGGCCGATCCGCGTACTGCTGGTGATCGGCGGGTTCGTGGTGGCCACCCCCGGCGGCGGCATCATGCCGCTGTCGCAGATGCAGGTGACGCTGCTCGGCCTCGCCATCCTCGTCCCCACGGTTTTGCTCGCCCTGCTGCTGGTCCGGCGGCAGACCATGGTGCCGGACGGGTTGCGCGTGCCCTGATTGCGTTGCACAAAGAGAGGCGATGAAACAGCTTTCGCCTCTCGCCACCGCCTGGACCCGCTCCAAGCCGCCTTTGCTGCGGTTTCTGGACAATTGCCTCAGCGAATTCTCGGCGGAGACCTCGGGCGCGGTCGCCGACTACATTCCCGAGCTCGGCAAGGCCGATCCTGCCTGTTTCGGCATCAGCCTCGCGACCCTGGACGGTCATGTCTACGAGGTCGGCGACTCCAGGGCGCCCTTCACCATCCAGTCGATGTCAAAGCCGTTCGTGTTCGCACTCGCGCTGGACCTGCTCGGCGCAAACAGGGTCGAGAGCGCGATCGGCGTCGAGCCTTCAGGCGATCCCTTCAACTCGATCCGGCTCAACTCGGAGAACCATCCGTTCAACCCGATGGTCAATGCCGGCGCGATCGCCTGCACGGGGCTGATCCACGACAGCAAGGGTACGGACGCCTTCGAGCAAATTCGCCTCGCGCTCAGTCGTTTTGCCGGCCGCGACCTCGCCGTCGACGAGGCCGTCTACGCTTCCGAAAGCCAGACCGGCGACCGCAACCGCGCCATCGGCTATCTTCTCAAGACCAACGCGGTGATCTCGGACAATGTCGCTGCCGTGCTCGACGTCTATTTCCGGCAATGCGCGGTGCTGGTCACCGCGCGCGACATCGCGGTGATGGCGGCAACACTCGCCAACCGCGGCGTCAACCCGGTCACAGGCGAGCAGGTGCTGACGCCTTACGCAATCTCGCGCACGCTGTCGGTGATGACGTCGTCGGGCATGTACGACTATGCCGGCGAATGGATCTACCGGATCGGCATCCCCGCCAAGAGCGGCGTCGGCGGCGGAATTCTCGCAGCCCTCCCCGCGCGCCTCGGGCTCGGCAGCTATTCGCCAAGGCTCGACAAGCATGGCAACAGCGTGCGCGGCATCAAGGTCTGCGAGGCGCTGTCCTCGCACTACGATTTGCACATGCTCAACCGCAGTGACGATGCGCGCAATGCCGTCATCGCCGATTACGACATCGGCAAGAGCCCGTCGCGGCGCGTGCGCCGCCCACAGGAGCGCGATATTCTCGCGGCGCATGAGCAGGAGGTGCGGATCATCGAGCTGGTCGGCACACTTTCGCTGTCGGCGGTCGACTATGTCTCGCGCCGCCTTGCGGGCCGGCCGCGGCCGCAATTCGTGATCTTCGATCTCCACCGCGTCACCTCCACCACCCGCGCCGGGGCGCGGCTGGTAGCCGAAGCGTTCGAGGAGCTGGCGGCGCTGAATGTGACCGTCGTACTGTCCGGCGTCAGGCGCGCCTCCAAGGAATGGGACAGCCTGCGGGAATGGACCGCCGAGCTCAAGAACGTCCGCGACTTCTATTTGCTCGACACCGCGATCGAATGGGCCGAAGACCAGATCATCTATCGGTACGGAGGCTCGATCGATTTCCACGAGACCACCGAGCTTGCCGAACAGCCGCTGCTGGCCGGCATGAGCGAGGAAGAGCTGACCGACCTCGCCTCGATCTGCACGATCCGGACCTATCAATCCGGGACAAAGATCCTCACCACGGGCGATCCCGCCGATGCTCTGTTCTTCCTGCGCAGCGGCGCCGTGCATGTCACGCTGCCCGACGGCGTGCGGCTGGCGACGCTCACCGCCGGCATGGCCTTCGGCGAAATGGCCCTGATCGAGACCACTCGCTCCGCCGACGTGTTCGCGGACATGGCGGCGACCGCGTTCGAAGCGCCCCTGAAAGCGTTCGAACGCTTCCGCAAGCAGCACCCGCACGCCAGCGAACGCATCATGCGCAATCTTGCGCAGCTTCTCGCCGACCGTCTGATCGTCGCCAACGCCAGGGTGGATATCTTGACCTCGACCTGAGCGGCCTAGCGGCCCGCCGCCTCACTGATCCGCCGATTGATCTTGGCCGCACTCGCCTTGAGCAATTCGGACGGCTGCTGGCCAGTCGCTGCGCATAGGCAGGCCCAGTAATAGATGACATCGCCGAGCTCTTCGACGAGGCCTGCCTGGTCGAGCCAGTCATCGCGCAGCAGCTTCTTGATGTGCTCGGCGACCTCGCCGGATTCGCCGGCGAGACCGAGGCCCAGATAGGACAGCCGTTCGTTGGACGGATGCTCATCGACTTTTGCAACGGTGGCGGCCCAGGCCGCATATTCATCGATCGTCATCGGCATCCCTCGCCGCGGCTTTGGATCAGCCAACCACTTCCGTGACCGGCTGAAGATCGATCTCAAACGTCTCCAAAAACTTTGACGTCATGATGTAGAAGCCGACCGAAAGCTGCAACTCGACGAGTGCGGCGGGTGTCAGCTTCGATGCGATCGCGTTAAAGATCGCCGCGGTCGGCTTGTTCAATTTCACGATCTCGTCGGTGAAGGCGAGCGCGGCACGCTGCACCTCGTCGAAGCACTTGGCATCCTGCCAGTTCTCGAGCGCTTCGTTCTGCTCGTCGGTGACGCCGACATTCTTGCCGATGCGCTTGTGCGCGACGATCTCGTACGGCGCCTCGCACAAAATGCCGGTGCGGGTGATCGCGAGTTCGCGCACGATCGGATCGAGCTCGCCCTTGTGACGGATGGCGCCGCCGAGCCGGCAGTACTGCTCGAAATAGCTCGGCGAATGCGACATCATCCGGAAGATGTTGGCGTTGCGGTTCTTGTCGAGGATCTCGCGGGTGCGGTCGGATGCCTTGGACGGGTCGCTGTAGTTGATGCGGGCCATGATTTTCCTGAAGTTTTTCCCTAAGCCTTTAATGCTTTTTGTCGTTAGCGGCGAAAGTTCCACGAAACTGTATTCTTGCGCGTCCGCAGGAGCAACAACATCGAGTCAAAATGCCGCCGCATTGCTGAACGACCTTGGTACAGTCGATATTCGCCGCGTGGGGACTTGATCGCGGCGGATACTCGCAAGGGGTGTTCCGAGTAAAAACAATTGGCCGTTGGGCGCTAACCGCGCATCGATGAGTCACGCCCAAGTCTAGGGAGAAAATGGCATGAAGGAAGCCACCAAGGGGGCGGCCTCGGAGGCGCTCGCGCATATGCTGGCGGTGATGGCGATGCTCGTCATCGCCAGCATCCTGTTCTACGGGCGCTAGTTAAGAGTCGGGTGAGAGCTTTCGTCATTCCGGGGTGGCCCTCGCACAGGCCAGGCCCAGAATTCCCGTTCCAGGCTCGGTCTCTCAGGACCGCCCCCGAATGACGAATCCCACCGCTGGCTTTGCAGTAGCCCGGATGGAGCGAAGCGCAATCGGGAAAGTCTATCGGTGAGGTGAAAATTCCGGATTTCGCTGCGCTCCATCCGGGCTACATTCGAGCATCCAAATTTCACTATCCATCTTTGGCGAAGAACGGCACCAGCCTGCCTGCGAACGGTTTGAAGCTCGCACTGACCTCATCGCCGATGGCGAGATCATTCTCACCATGCGCCATCATGCGAAAACCCTCGGCGCAATCGACCAGCAGGATGTTGAAGGGCACGTGCGGCCGCGTCTCAGGCGTCGCGGCGCGGCAGACCAGCGACGTCGCGTAGACCCTGCCCTTGCCGCTGGCACGCTGCTCGCGCGGATCGGGCGCACCGCAGGCGGCGCAGAAGGCGCGATGGAAATACTGCACATGGCTGCAGGAGGTGCAGGTCTGAAAGGTGATGACTTGCACACCTTGGGTCCAATCCGCGATTCGCTCGCTCATCGCACCCGCTCCAGGAACATGCTGACGTGAGACGACAGCACGCCGCCGTCGCCGTGCAGGAGCGCGATCGAGGCGTCACGCACTTGACGATTCGTCGCCCGCCCCGTCATCTGCAGATGCGTTTCGACAAGATGCGCCATCGCGCCACCGACGCCGCAATGACCGTAGCTGAGCAGGCCGCCATGGGTGTTCAGCGGCATCGCGCCGTCGCGGCTGAAATGGCCTGCGCGCACGCGCGCGGCTGCCTCGCCCCGGCCAGCAAGGCCAAGGTCTTCCAGCAGCATCGCGAGCGTGATCGTAAAGCTGTCATAGATCGCGGCGTAGCGCACGTCGGAGATCGCAAGGCCGGTCGCCTCCTTGGCGCGGCCGACGGAGATCTCCGCGCCGAGCTCGCTCAGGGCGGGCGCTGCAGTGACGTGCTGATGGGTATGGGCCTGGGCACAGCCGCGAATGCGCACGCCGGCCTCTCCGGTCCGCTCGCGGCTAACGACGAAGGCTGCGCCGCCGTCGGACACCGGGCAGCAATCGAGCAGCTTCAGCGGCATCGCCACCGGCTTCGAGGCCATGACGTCGGCGACCTCGATGCGATCTTGGAATTGCGCACCGGGATGAGTGCAGGCGTGGGTGCGCATCAGCACCGCGAATTCGGCAAGGTCTTCTTCCGTCACGCCGTATTCGTGCATGTACCTGTTCGCGACCAGGCCGTAATAGGCGGGAATCGTCGGTCCGAGCGGCACTTCGTAATCGGGATGGCCGACCTGCGCCAGCGCCTGGATCGAGGCATCGCGGCTCTGCCCGGTGAGACGGTTCTCGCCTGCGACGACGAGCACATTGCGGGCGACGCCTGCTTCGACGAGATGATGGGCGAGCATGGTCATCGCGAGCCCGGTCGCGCCGCCGACCTGGACGGCATGGGCGTAACTGGGGCGGATGCCAAAATGCTCGGCAAAGACGGTCGCCAGCATGATGTGCGGCGAAACGGTGGAGTAGCCGCAGAGGATGCCGTCGATCTCGGCGCGCTCGAGCCCGGCATCGTCGAGCGCGGCCTGCGCGGCCTTACTCATCAGGTCCAGCGAGGACGAGCCTTCGTGCTTGCCGAAAGGCGTGAGGCCGACGCCGGTGATAAAGCTCATGGGCGCACCAGTGCATCGTCATTCCGGGGCGGCGAACGGGTGACGCCATCGCGGACCATGGCGTCGATCTCGTCGGCGGAATAGCCGATCTCACGCAGGATTTCCGCGCCGTGCTCGTTGAGCTGCGGCGCGAGCCGCACCGGTTCGGCCCCGGTCTCGGACCAGGTCGCCGTCACCCTCATGCTCCGGATCGGCCCTTCAGTTGGATGGTTCACCACCGGGAAAAAGTTGGTCGCCTCCAGATGCTCATCATGCAGCATCGACGCGAGGTCGTGCATCGGCATCACGGGCACATCGGCCTTGGTCAGCAGGTCGATCCATTCCTCGGTGCTGCGCGTCTCGAAGATGCGCGCGAGCTCGGCATAGACGACGTCGATATTGGCGGCGCGGCCGGCGAATGTCGCGAACATCGCGTCGGCCCGCAGGTCGTCGCGTCCCGTCGCCTTGAAGAAGTTCTCCCACTGCTTGTCGTTGTAGACGATGACGCTGAGATAACCGTCCGAGGTCTTGTAGGGCCGGCGATCGCGCGAGAGGTGGCGGGCGTAACCGCCCTTGTCGAGCGGGGGCTCGTAGGTGAGCCCGCCCATGTGGTCGCCCATGACGAAGCCGGCCATGGTCTCGAACATCGGGATGTCGACGCGCTGGCCGCGTCCGGTGCGGTCGCGATGCACGAGGCTGGCGCAGATCGCGCCCACGGCGGTGAGGCCGACGATGCGATCGACCAGTGCGTTCGGCACATAGCGCGGCACGCCGTCGCCCGTCTGCGCCATCAAGGCCGGCAGCGCGGTGGCGCCCTGGATCAGGTCGTCATAGGCGGGTTTTGCAGCATACGGCCCGTCCTGGCCGAAGCCGAACACGCCGGCATAGACCAGACGCGGATTGATCTTGGAAACAACGTCATAGCCCAGTTGAAGCCGCGCCATCGCCTGCGGGCGGACGTTGTAGACGAGAACGTCGGCGTCTTTCAGCAAGCGCAGCACGGCCTCGCGGCCGGCGGGCTTCTTCAGGTCGAGGCAGATCGAGCGTTTGCTGCGGTTGGTGTTGAGGAACACCGGGCCCATGCCGGCGTGCCGCATCGGACCGATCAGGCGGGTGACGTCACCGTCCAGAGACTCCACCTTGATGACGTCTGCGCCATAGTCGCCGAGCATCTGGGTCGCATAGGGACCCATCAACACGGTGGTCATGTCGACGACCTTGATGCCCTTCAGCGGCCCCATCGTTCACTCCCGATTGCGCGGGCTCAAGCGAGCCCTGCGATTTCGGTCCAGCTAACGGCAGCGGCGGCGCATGCGCAAGGGCGGCCGGCGTATGGCCGCATGCGCCGGCCGCTAAGGGCTATTTCTTCTGACGGGATTCGCGAACCTTGAGGAGACGGTCGAGCTCCTCGTTCTGCTGGTTGATGCGGTCTGCGATCCGCGACTCGTTCTGCTCACCCGAGGCGGCCGCGGCCTGCTCGATGAGCTGGCGGATATTGTCCTCGAGAATCGCGATGCGATCGTTGAGTGCGTCCATCGACAGCGAATCTTCGTAGTCATTGCTCATGATGCATGTCCCGCGAATCAATCAGTGCCGTAGGGTGGGCAAAGCGAAGCGTGCCCACCATGATCTAGCGCAAACAAGATGGTGGGCACGGCGCTGGCTGCGCCTTTGCCCACCCTACAAGGTCGGAGCTTACTTCAGCGGCTCCAGCACGGAGACGTAGTTGGCAACCGCCGCACCGCCCATGTTGAAGATGCCGCCGAGTTTTGCATTCTTGAGCTGCATGCCCTCGGGCGCTTGGCCGGCGAGCTGCATCGCGGTCATCACGTGCATGGAGACGCCGGTGGCGCCGATCGGATGGCCCTTGGCCTTCAGGCCGCCGGACGGATTGACCGGGAGCTTACCGTCCTTGAGCGTCCAGCCTTCCTTGATGGCGCGGGCGCCCTGCCCCCTCGGCGTCAGCCCCATCGCTTCGTACTCGATCAGCTCGGCGACGGTGAAGCAGTCATGGGTCTCGACGAAGGAGAGATCCGACAGTGTAACGCCCGCCTTCTCCAGCGCGCGCTGCCAGGCGACCGTGCAGCCCTCGAACTGGAGGATGTCGCGCTTGGACATCGGCAGGAAATCCTGGGCGTGCGCGGTGGCGCGGAAGCCGATCGACTTGCTCATGCCCTTGGCGGTTTCCGCGTCGGCCAGCACCAGGGCAGCGGCACCGTCCGAGACCAGCGAGCAATCGGTGCGCTTCAGGGGACCGGCAACGTAGGGGTTCTTCTCGCTCTCGGCGCGGCAGAACTCGAAGCCAAAGTCCTTGCGCATCTGGGCGAAGGGATTGGCGACACCGTTCTTGTGGTTCTTGGCCGCGATCAGCGCCAGTGCGTCGGACTGGTCGCCGTATTTCTGGAAATAGGAGCTGGCGATCTTGCCGAACACGCCGGCGAAGCCGCCGACGGTGTCGCCGTCCTCGGGCAGATAGGACGCCTTGAGCAGATTCTTGCCGATCTCCGGCCCCGGCGTGCGCGTCATCTGTTCGACGCCGACAACGAGGACAATCCTGGCCGCGCCGGCCGCGATCGCGCGCACGCCCTGATGGACGGCGGCGGAGCCGGTGGCGCAGGCGTTCTCGACCCGGGTCGCCGGCTTGAAACGCAGCTGCGGGTCGGCCTGGAGCACCAGCGAGGCGGTAAAATCCTGGGGCGAGAAGCCGGCGTTGAAATGGCCGAGCACGATCTCGTCGACATCGCCAGCCGAAATGCCGGCATCCGCCAGCGCCTCATTGGCGACCTTCACCACGAGGCTTTCCACGGTCTCGGTGTCGAACTTGCCGAACGGCGTATGCGCCCATCCGACGATGCTGGCGGTCATGGTCTTTCTCCCTGGCGGTCTCTTGCTGACCTAAGTCTTAGCTCAGGGATGGCAAGACTTCACGCGGGTTTAAGCGCCTGGAGGGTGCGCTGGCAGATGGCAGTTATGCCGGCCCAGTTCCCGGCCCTGATCTCCGCCGTCGGGCACAGCCAGGAACCGCCGACAGCGACCACATTGGGCTCCGCGAGCCAGGTTGCCGCATTGGCCTCGCCGACCCCGCCAGTGGGGCAGAACCGCACGTTCGGGAACGGCCCACCCAGAGAGCGCAGCCCCTTGATGCCGCCAGCCTGCTCGGCCGGGAAAAATTTTGCGATGTCGAAGCCGTAGGACAGCGCCATCATCAGCTCGGACGCCGTGGCGATACCGGGCGCAAACGGCAAGGAGCTATGGGTGGCGGCCTTCAACAGGTCCGGGGTCAAGCCGGGGCTGATGCCGAACGCAACACCGAGCTTCTCGACACGCGTGAAGTCGGCCGGATTGAGAATCGTGCCGATGCCGACGATCGCCTCGGGCACCTCGGCCATCATCGCCCTCGCCGCCTCGATCGCAACGGGGGTACGCATGGTCACCTCCAGCGTGCGGACGCCGCCGGCGACCAGCGCACGCGCCAGCGGCACAGCATCCTGGATACGCTCGATGGTGAGGACGGGAATGACGGTCGCGGCCTTGAACAGCGCGGCGAGGTGGTTCTGTTGGGCAGTCGTGGTCATCTTGGCTTTCGTTTCACTTGGTCGCTTGACGCGTGGTCGCCGGCCGGTGCCGTTTCTTCGGTGGCATGGCATAACCCGGAATGATGGCGCCGGAATAGCAGATCACGAGGCTGGCGAGGCGGTGCCCGGCCTGGGCGGCCTCGACCGGGTCGGAACCGGCGAGCCGTGCAGCGATATAGGCCGCCGCAAAGCTGTCGCCGGCCGCGGTGGTGTCGACCACGGGCTTGGTCATGGGCTCGGCGCGGATCTCGTAGGGGCCCCCGGGAAAGCGCAGCAGGCTGACCGGCTCCGCGAGCCGGAACACCAGCTCGGGGGTCGGGATGCGCGCCATCAACTGCTCGTGGCTCTCGCCGGGATAGAGAGCGAGCAGATCCTCGGTCGAGGTCAGCACGATGTCGGCAGCCGCGAAAGCAGCCGAAAACACCTCGCGCGCGACATCGCGATCCGGCCATCCCCGCGCGCGGAAATTGGTGTCGAACACGAAGCGGGTGCCGAGCAGGCGCGCACGCTTGATCGCCGCGAACAGGCGCTCGCGCCCGGCCGCGTCGTAGATCGAGAGCGTGATCGCAGAGAGATAGACGATGTCGTAGCTCATCAGGGAGTTGAGGAGATCGTCCGTCTCCGGCAGATTCATCAGCTGGCGCGCCGCCGCACTGTCGCGCCAGTGGAAGAACTGGCGCTCGCCCTTCGCGTCCAGCTGGATCATGTAGAGGCCGGGCAGCTTGCCCGGCAGCCACGCGACGCGCCTCGTGCCGACGCCCTCGGCTGTCCAGGCCGCGATCATCTCATCGCTCAGGGCATCGTCGCCAAGCGCGGTGAAATAGTCGACCTTGACCTCGAGCCGCGCGAGGTACACGGCCGTGTTGAGAGTGTCGCCGCCGAATCCACGCGAGTAGAGGCCCCCGCCCTGCCCGCCGGATTGTCCACCCTGGGCCTGCCGGAGCTCGACCATGCATTCGCCGATGCAAGCAACGCTCGCCATCACTTTACCCGCTCAGTCAGAGATCACGCGACGAAATTGCCGCCGAGCTCGTCTTCGATGTGAATGCGGATGATGTCGTCGAAAGTCTTTTCGGCGGTGGTGAAGCCGAGCTCGAGCGACCGCTTTGCATTGAAGTTGCGCGGCCAGCCGCCGACGATGCCGACGATGAAGGGATCGGGCTCCCGCTTGATGCGGGCGGCGACCTTGTCGCCGGCGACGCGTTTCAGCGCAGCGATCTGCTCGCCAACCGTCGCCGACAGGCCCGGCATGGTCAAATTACGGCGCGGCCCCACCGCGGCGAGGTCCATGGTGCCGGCATGCAGCAGGAAGCCGACGGCTGAGCGCGGCGTGGCATGCCAATGGCGGACGTCCTCGGACACGGGAAGGACCGCTTCCTTGCCGGCCAGCGGCTCGCGCAGAATATTGGAGAAGAACCCCGATGCCGCCTTGTTGGGCAGGCCGGGCCGAATGCAGATGGTCGGCAGGCGGATGCCGATGCCGTCGAGGAAGCCGCGGCGGGAATAGTCGGCCAGCAGCAGTTCGCCAATCGCCTTCTGCGTGCCGTAGCTCAGAAGCGGCGTGTGGAAGAACTCGTCGCCGATCGCATCGGGGAACGGCGCGCCGAACACCGCAATCGAGGACGTGAAGACCACGCGCGGCTTGTAGCTGCCGCCTGCGAGCCTGACGGCATCGAGCAGCATCCGCGTGCCGTCGAGATTGATGCGGTAGCCCTTGTCGAAATCGAGCTCGGCTTCGCCCGAGACGATCGCGGCGAGATGAAAGATCACGTCCGGACGGCCGGCGATCAGCTTTTCGGCCGCACCCGGCATGGCGAAATCGCTCGACACCGTCTCGATGGCAAAACCGGCTTTTTCCGGCGCCTTCGGCTCGACCACGTCATGCATGGTCAGCTTGGTGATGTCGCTCTTGCCAAGCCGGCCGTCGCGCAACAACCGTTCGCACAATTTGCGGCCGACCATGCCGGCGGCGCCCAGAACCAGAATGTGCAAGAGCCTACTCCTTTTTATTGGCCGGAACGCGCCGATTTCGGCGATTCGTCCTGGCGCGCTCTCAAGGCAGGCCCCGCGATCATTCCTTCACGGCGCCGGTCATCGCCGACACATAATACTCCACGAAGAAGGAATAAAGGATAACTACGGGAACCGAGCCGGTCAGGGCCGCCGCCATCAGCGCGCCCCAATGGTAGACGTCGCCATTGACGAGCTCGGTGATCGCGCCGACGGGGATCGTCTTGTTCTCGGACGACGAGATGAAGGTCAGCGCGTAGATGAACTCGTTCCAGGATAGCGTGAAGGCGAAGATGCCCGCCGAGATCACGCCCGGCAGCGACAGCGGCAGCGTGATCTTCATCAGAATCTGCAGCCGCGTCGCCCCGTCGATCAGCGCACACTCCTCCAGCTCATAGGGAATGGTGCGGAAATAACCCATCAGGAGCCAGGTGCAGAACGGGATCAGGAAGGTCGGATAGGTCAGGATCAGCGCCAGGTTGCCGTCGAACAGCCCGAGCTGAAACACGATCGCCGCCAGCGGAATGAACAGGATCGAGGGCGGCACGAGATAGCCGAGGAAGATCGCAAGGCCGACATAGCGCGAGCCTTTGTAGCGCAGGCGTTCGATCGCGTACGCGGCGCAGACGCTGGCGAACAGCGAGATGAAGGTCGAGGACACCGAGACGATCACGGTGTTCCACATCCAGAGCGGATAGTCGGTGTCGAAGAACAGCTTCTTGATGTGCTCCAGCGTCGGATGCACAATCCAGAACGGATTGTACTTTTCATAGTCGTACATCTCCGCGTCCGGCTTGAACGTCGCGACCGCCATCCAGTAGAACGGGAATAGCAGGAAGAAGATGATCAGGCCGAGCGGAAGGTAGACGCGAAAAAACTTCCGCGGAAAACTTTCCAGATAGTCCATTCCGACGCTTTGGTCGTCCGCTGTGGTCATGGTCAGTCCCTCCCGCCCTGCTGCCAGCGGGAACGCTGAAGCCCGAAAAAGCTGAGCAGGATCGCCGCGACCAGGAACGGAATCATCGCGTTCGAGATCGCCGCGCCCTCGCCCAGATTGCCGCCGGTGATGGCGCGCTGGAATGACAGCGTCGCCATCAGATGGGTGGAGTTGATCGGCCCGCCCCGCGTGATGGTGTAGATGAGCTGGAAGTCCGTGAAGGTCATCAGCACCGAGAACGTCATCACGACCGCGATGATCGGCGACAGCATCGGCAGCGTGATGTGGCGGAAGCGCTGCAGATTGGTGGCGCCGTCGAGATTGGCGGCCTCATAGAGCGAGGGCGAGATGGTCTGAAGTCCCGCCAGCAGCGTGATCGCCACGAAAGGAACGCCGCGCCAGATATTGGCGGCGACCACCGACCAGCGCGCATTCCAGGGATCGCCAAGGAAATCGATATAGCGTGTGATCAGGCCGGCCTTGATCAACACCCAGGAGATGATCGAGAACTGGCTGTCATAGATCCACCAGAACGCGATCGCAGAGAGCACCGTGGGCACGACGAAGGGCAACAGCACGATTGCCCGGATCATCGACTTCATCGGCAGCCGCTCGTTCAGCAGAAGCGCCAGGTAAAGGCCGATGGCGAATTTCACCGCGCTGGCGGCGACCGTGTAGAAGATGGTGTTGAACACCGACAGCCAGAACACCGAGTCCTTCGCCAGCGAGACGAAATTCTGGAAGCCGATGTAGCGTCCGGCACCGCCGATCTTGGTGTCGGTCATGCCGAGCCAGAAGCCGAGCGCCAGCGGGTAAGCCAGAAACAGAATGAGGATGGCGATCGCCGGCACCATGAACATCGCGCCGAGGAAATGCCGGCTCTCGAATGCTCTGGTCCACAAGCTGCTGCGCTTGGCCTGCGCGACAGTGGACTCGGCCATAACTGCCATGTCGGATTCCCCTCGACGAAAAGTCGCGGCGTCCGGCGAACCGGACGCCGTGCAGATTGGAGCTGATCAGACCTGGTAGTAGCGCTTGGCGCGCTCGGCTGCGCGTGCGGCTGCCGCCTTCGGCGTCACGGAGCCCGACGCCGCCTCGGCGAACATGTCGACGACGACGAAGTCGCCCATCACGGCGGCGGAGGCATAGCCGAGATCGCCGGCATAGCCGTTGTCGCGGCAGCGCTTCAGGCAGTCGCGATACGGCGTGATCTTCGGATCCGACGTCCACACCGGGTTGTCGTTGTAGGCCGGAAGCGGCGGCGACACGTAGCCGTTGGAGGAGACCTCCCAGGCGTCGTAGTTCGGCTTGTCCATCATGAACTTGATGTATTCCTTGACCGCCTTCGGATACTTCGAGTGCTTGTAGCCGTAATAGACGAGTACGTTCTGCTGCTCGGTCGACACGCCCACGGGCCCGATCGGCATCGGCGCGTGGTTCATGTCCTTGGCGATCTCCTGCTGCTTCGGATCGGTCGAGTTCTTTCCGACGGTCCAGATCGAAATGCCGTTCAGCGTCAGGCTGAGCTCGCCGTTGAGGAACGCCTTGTTGTTGTTCGAGTCATTCCACGACAGCACGCCGGGGATGAAGGTCTCGTAGAGCTGCTTGACGTATTCGAGCGCGGCGATCGTCTCCGGCGAGTCGATCACGACCTCGTTCTTCTCGTTGACGACCTTGCCGCCGAAGGCCCACAGCGCCCACTGGCACCAACCGTTGGCGTCACCCGTGGCGTGGCCGAGCGCGAAGCCGGCCGGCGTGTTGTTCTTCTTCAGCGCCTGGCAGAGCTTGAGGAAGCCGGCGGTGTCCTTGGGAAATTCATCGAAGCCGGCGGCCTTCACGTGACTGACGCGGTAGTTGAGGCAGCCGCCGGTCGCGCCCTGGGGAATGGCGATCCAGCTGTTGCCCTTCTTGCCGTAGCGTTCAGCAACCGGATACCAGCCGCCATATTGCGCGCCGAGATAGTCGGCGACGTCAGTCATGTCGATCAGCTTTTCCGGGAACTTGTGGGGATCATCGAGCGTGCCGATGATCAGGTCGGGACCGGCGCCGACATTGGCGGCGACCGCGGCTTTCGGGCGGATGTCCTCCCAGCTCTCGGCCTCGAGCTTGACCTTGACGCCGGTCTTCTCGGAAAACGCCTTGGTCTGCTCGGCGAATTTGTCGAACTCGGCCTGAATGAACTGCTTCCAGCGCAGCACGCGGATGGAGGCGTTCGCCTCGGGCGTGTTGGTCCACTCCGCCGCGCGCACCGGGACGATGCCCGGGCCGGCCAGCAGCGCCGCGCCGCCCAGACCGACTTTAAGCACACTTCGCCTGTCGAAATCGCTCATCGTTCTCTCCCTAAATTTTATATTTGTATTGGGTCGTCTTGTATTGGGCAGTTCTTCGGCGTCGCTACACGCGTTTGCCCGTCGCCTCGTCGAACAGATGAATTACGGAAGGATCGGGCTTCAGCTTGACCTTGTCACCCGGGTTGAACTGGTGACGTTCGCGGAAGACCGCGACGACCTGCTCACCGCCGAGCTTCGCAAACACCTGCGTTTCCGAGCCGGTCGGCTCGACCACGACGATCTCGGCATCGGCGCCGTCGTCAGCGATGGTGAAATGCTCTGGGCGTACGCCGTAAACGACAGGACGCCCGTCGGACGCCGCCGGCGCGTTCCTGAGCGGCAGCTTCACGCCATTCGGCCCCTCGAAGGTCGCAACGCCGTTGACGCGCACATGCCCCTTCAGGAAGTTCATGGACGGCGAGCCGATAAAGCCGGCGACGAACTGGTTCTCGGGCTTGTCGTAGAGCTCGAGCGGCGTACCCATCTGCTCGACGATGCCGTCATGCATGACGACGATCTTGTCGGCCATGGTCATGGCCTCGATCTGATCGTGGGTGACGTAGACCGTCGTGGTCTTCAGCCGCTGGTGCAGCTCCTTGATCTCGGTGCGCATCGCGACGCGCAGCTTGGCGTCGAGGTTCGACAAGGGCTCGTCGAACAGGAAGACCTGCGGGTCGCGCACGATGGCGCGGCCCATGGCGACGCGCTGGCGCTGGCCGCCGGAGAGCTGGCGCGGATAGCGTTCGAGCAGCGGCGACAGTGCCAGGATCTCGGCGGCGCGCTTGACGCGCTTGTTGATCTCTTCGGTGCTCTCGCCCCGCAGCTTCATCGAGAAGCCCATGTTCTCGCCGACCGTCATGTGCGGATAGAGCGCGTAGTTCTGGAACACCATCGCAATGTCCCGCTCCTTCGGCTGGACATTGTTGACGACGCGGTCGCCGATCGAGATCGTGCCTGAGGTGATATTCTCGAGACCGGCGAGCATGCGCAGAAGCGTCGACTTGCCGCAGCCGGAGGGACCAACCAGGACAACGAACTGGCCGTCCTCGATCGGAATCGAAACGCCGTGCAGGACTTCAAAATTGCCGAACGATTTCCGCACGTCGCGGATTTGCACAGACGACATCTAGCTCCCTCCTCGAAAGTCCACGACGCATCTCGCGCCGCGACCGTCTTGTTTTTTCAGACTTCACCGAACGAAGCCCAACCTTAGCGGGCGACATTGTCGGCAGTTTGTGCGGTTTTGGCAATTTGTCTTTGGTTAGTCCGTGCTGGTAGCGCTGTCAACGTTCCTTTGTTTGCGACAGTGAGTGTGTTAAGAGCAGCAAATGGGTCGAAACCGCACCAAGTCAGGCAAAATCCGGCTGGCGGAAGTCGCCGAGCTCGCCGGCGTAAGCCCGATCACAGCGTCCCGCTTCTTCCGCAATCCCGAGGCGCTGTCGCTCGCCAAACGGACACGGGTCGAGAGCGCGGCCAGGGAGCTCGGCTATGTGCCGAACCTGGCGGCGCGCGCGTTGGCTTCGCAGCGCACCGAGGTGATCGGTGTCTTGATTCCGTCACTGACCAATAACGTGTTCTCCGACGTGCTGCGCGGCATCTACGACGCCTCCGAAAACAGCCGTTACTCGATCCAGCTGTCCAACACACGCTACAGTATTCTCCAGGAGGAGAAGCTGCTGCGCCTGTTTCTCGCGCAGAAGCCGGCCGGGCTGATCGTCACCGGCATCGACCAGACCACGGAATCGCGCGCGATGCTCGATGCCGCCGACTGCCCGATCGTGCAAATCATGGAGATCGGGCCCCATCCGGTCGACATGATGATCGGCTTTTCGCACTATGACGCAGCCCGTGCGGCGGTTGCACATCTGTTCGCGCAAGGTCACCGCAAGATCGGCTTCGTCGGCGCGCGGATGGATCCGCGGGTACAGCGGCGGCTCGACGGATACGTCTCGGCCATGAAGGACGCAGGACTATTCGAGCAACGCCTCGTCGTCACGACGGCGACTCCGACCTCGGTGACGCTCGGAGGCGCCCTGTTCACCGATCTCCTGGCGCGGGAGCCAGGCATGGATGCGGTGTTCTGCGCCAATGACGACCTCGCGCTGGGTGTGCTGTTCGAATGCAGGCGCCGCGAGATCGCCATCCCCGAACAGATCGCGATCGTCGGCTTCAACGATCTGGAATTCATGGCCTCCGCGGTCCCGACTCTGACGAGCGTGCGCACCAACCGCTACGAGATGGGCAACACGGCCGCCAGCATGCTGATCGACGCGATCGACGGACGGCGCCCGGAACATCCGGTGCTCGATCTTGGCTTCAAGGTGATCGAGCGGCAAAGCTCGTCGGCCCGGCGGTCGGACAACCGGCCAGCCGCTTCAGGCACAGGCGCTGCGAACAAAATGGTAGCGTTACCAAGCGGCCATGACTAGTATCGGATTTGTGAGGAAACGACCCGCCAGCGGGCAGGCAAATCGTCGCTCGCGCCGTTGGGCATCGCACAAGCCGATACCATAAAACGGACGCCAGTGCGTTTGCATTGCAGGAGAAACCAATGACAAAAAGACCAACCAATGGGCATGCCCCCGCCGGCAACGGCGCTCGCCGCCACCTCCGCTCGCAGGAATGGTTCAACAATCCGCATAATCCGGGCATGACCGCGCTCTATATGGAGCGCTATCTGAACTATGGTCTCACCCGCACCGAGCTCCAGTCCGGCAAACCGATCATCGGCATCGCGCAGACCGGCAACGACCTCTCCCCTTGCAACCGACACCATATCGAGCTTGCCCACCGCGTCCGCGAAGGCATCCGCGAGGCCGGCGGCATTGCGATGGAATTCCCGACCCATCCGATCCAGGAGACCGGCAAGCGCCCGACCGCGGCGCTCGACCGCAACCTCGCTTATCTCGGCCTCGTCGAAATCCTCTACGGCTATCCGCTTGACGGCGTGGTGCTAACCACCGGCTGCGACAAGACTACGCCAGCCTGCATGATGGCGGCGGCGACCGTCAACCTGCCTGCGATCGTGCTGTCGGGCGGGCCGATGCTGAACGGCTGGCACAATGGCGAACGCACCGGCTCTGGCACCATCGTCTGGAAATCGCGCGAGCGGCTCGCCGCCGGCGAGATCGACTATGAAGAATTCATGGAGATCGTGGCGTCATCGGCGCCCTCAGTCGGCCATTGCAACACCATGGGCACCGCCTCCACCATGAACGGGCTCGCCGAAGCGCTCGGCTTCTCGCTTCCGGGCTGTGCGGCGATCCCCGCCCCCTATCGCGAGCGCGGCCAGATCGCCTACGAGACGGGAAAACGCATCGTCGACATGGTCTGGGAAGACCTCAAGCCTTCGGACATCCTGACCCGCAAGGCGTTCGAGAACTGTATCGTGATCAATTCGGCGATCGGCGGCTCGACCAACGCACCGATCCACATCAACGCGCTGGCGCGCCACATCGGCGTTGAGCTCTCCATCGACGATTGGCAGAAGGTCGGTCACGACGTGCCGCTGCTGGTCAACATGCAGCCGGCCGGCTTCTATCTCGGCGAGGAATTCCACCGCGCCGGCGGCGTGCCGGCCGTGGTGCGCGAGTTGATGAAGCACAAGCGCATCCACGAGGACGCGGTCACGGTCAACGGACGCGGCATCGGCGAGAATTGCGCCAATGCACCAAAGCCCGACAACGACGTGATCTGGGCTTACGACAAGCCGCTGGTGAAGGACGCCGGCTTCCTGGTGCTGAAGGGCAATCTGTTCGATTCCGCGATCATGAAGACCAGCGTGATCTCCAAGGAATTCCGCGATCGCTACCTCAGCAATCCGACCGATCTCAATGCCTTCGAGGGCCGCGCCGTCGTGTTCGAGGGGCCTGAGGACTATCACGAGCGGATCGACGATCCCTCGCTCGAGATCGACGAGCGCTGCGTGCTGTTCATCCGCGGCACCGGCCCGATCGGCTATCCCGGCGGCGCCGAGGTCGTGAACATGCAGCCGCCTGCGGCGCTGATCAAGCGCGGCATCATGTCCCTGCCCTGCATCGGCGACGGCCGGCAGTCAGGCACCTCGGGCTCACCTTCGATTCTCAATGCTTCGCCGGAAGCCGCCGCCAATGGCGGGCTCGCGATCCTCAGGAACGGCGACAAGGTGCGCGTCGATCTGAACAAGGGCAGCGCCAACATTCTCATCTCGGACGACGAGGTGAAGAAGCGCCACGCCGAGCTCAAGGCCAATGGCGGCTTCAAGCATCCGCCGAACCAGACGCCGTGGCAGGAGCTTTATCGCAACACCGTCGGCCAGCACGCGACCGGCGCCTGCATGGAGCTCGCCACGCGCTACCAGAACGTCGCCGGCAGCTTTGGTGTGGCGCGGGATAATCACTGAATTAGGAACACGTAGCCCGGGTGAGCGAAGCGACACCCGGGACATCGGCTCCCGGATATCGCGCTCGCGCGCTCATCCGGGCTACGGCACTGAGCACATCGAGGAGAAAGAAGAAAATGGCAGACCGCCTCAAGGGAAAGCGCGCCGTCGTCACGGCTGCAGCGGCAGGCATCGGACGCGCATGCGCCGTCGCCTTCGCGCGTGAAGGCGCAACCGTCATCGCCACCGACATCAACGAGAGCGGCATCGCGAGCCTGACCAAGGAAGGCATCGCCGAGGTCGCCAAGCTCGACGTGCGCAGCACCGCCGACGTCAACGCCTTCGCCAAGCGCGTCGGCAAGGTCGACATCCTGCTCAACGCGGCCGGCTTCGTGCACCACGGCACCATCCTCGAATGCTCGGAAGAGGATTTTGATTTCTCGTTCGACCTCAACGTCAAGTCGATGCACCGGACCATCAGGGCCTTCCTGCCGGACATGCTCGCGGGCGGCGGCGGCAGCATCGTCAACATCTCCTCCTGCGCGGCGCTGCGGCCGCCGGCCAACCGCTACGTCTACAGCGCCTCGAAGGCGGCCGTGTCGCTGCTGACGCGCGCGGTCGCGCTCGACTTCATCACCAAGGGCATCCGCTGCAACAGCATCTGCCCCGGCACCGTCGAGACGCCTTCGATGCTCGACCGCGCCGCGGCGCAAGGACCGCAGGGCAAGGAGATGTTCGTCTCCCGCCAGAAGATGGGCCGGCTCGGCACCGCCGACGAGATCGCGTCCATGGCGGTCTATCTCGGCAGTGACGAGAGCGCCTTCACTACCGGCGTCGACCTCGTGGTCGACGGCGGCTACATGCTCTGATCACTCCTCATCCCGAGCAAGCGCGTCAGCGCCGTCTCGAGGGATAGGCCACGGGCTCTATGGTTCGAGACGCGCGCAAGTGCGCGCTCCTCACCATGAGGGACAGATAAGGGGATTTGGCATGAACAAGATCGATCTCAACGGCCGTGTCGCCATCGTCACCGGCGGCGCGCAGGGCTTCGGCCGCGCCATCGTTCAGCGCTTCGTCGCCTCCGGCGCCAAGGTCGCGATCTGGGATTTCGACGCCGCGCTGGCCGAGAAGACGGCAAAGGAAATTGGCGGCGAAACAAAAGTCTTCAAGGTCGACGTCACCGATACCGCGGCCGTCGAGCAGGCCCGCGACGCGACGCTTGCCGCCTTCGGCAAGATCGACATCCTCGTCAACAATGCCGGCATTGCCGGGGTCAACAAGCCGGTCTGGGAGACCGACCTCGAGGAATGGCGCAAAGTTCTACGCATCAACCTCGACGGTCCTTTCATCGTCTGCAAGGCGATCGTGCCCGCGATGCTCAAGCAGAAATACGGGCGCATCGTCAACATCGCCTCGATCGCCGGCAAGGAAGGCAATCCGAACGCCTCGCACTATTCGGCCTCCAAGGCCGGCCTGATCGCGCTGACCAAGTCGCTCGGCAAGGAATTGGCCGCACATGACATCCTCGTCAATGCGGTCACGCCCGCGGCTGCGAAGACCGCGATCTTCGACCAGATGACGCAGCAGCATATCGACTTCATGCTGTCGAAGATTCCGAAAGCGCGCTTTGTGCTGGTGGAAGAGCTAGCCGCGATGGTGAGCTGGCTCGCATCCGAAGATTGCGCCTTCTCCACCGGCGCGGTGTTTGATATCTCCGGCGGACGGGCGACGTACTGAGGCAACGGCCGTCCGAAGGGGCGCACCATGCGGTTTGGGCGGCGTGATTTTGTGAAGCTCGCGGCGAGCGCGCTGCCGTTGCTTTCGCACGATGCGCTTGCGCAACTCACGCCCAACCCGGCGAGCATCCGCCCGCCGTCGCCGGCCGAGCGCGACGCCATGGCACGGCTCGCGCACGGCTTCATGGACAGATATGGCGTGTCGGCGCTGTCCTTTGCGATCGGCTATGCCGGCACTGTTATCCACGAGGACGCCTTCGGTGTTGCCGATATCGAGCGGAACGAGGCCCTGACGCCGCGGCATCTGTTCCGGATTGCCAGCGTCAGCAAGATGATCACGTCGGTCACGATCTTCCGCCTGATCGAGGCGGGCCGCCTCAAGCTGACGGACCGGGTGTTCGGCCCCGGCGCGCTGCTCGGCACCGAATACGGGCCGCCACCCTACTCTGCCGGTATCGACCAGATCACGCTCGAGCATCTCCTGACGCACACCGCCGGCGGCTGGAGCAACGACAACCGCGATCCCATGTTCACGCATACCCGGATGGATCATGCCGGGCTGATCACCTGGACGCTCGCCAACCGGCCGCTGGACCTCTTGCCGGGCCAACGCTACGCCTACTCGAATTTCGGCTATTGCGTGCTGGGGCGCGTCATCGAGAAGCTCACTGGCCAATCCTATGCCGAGCATGTCCGCAGCGAGGTGCTCGCACGCTGCGGCGTCACCGACATGACCATCGCGCGCGACACGCGCGAGCAGCGCCAGGACGGCGAAGTCGTCTATTACGGCCAGGGCGAAAATCCCTACGGCATGAACGTCCCGCGGATGGATTCCCACGGCGGCTGGATCGCGACGCCGGCGGACCTGGTTCAGTTTCTGATGCATGTCGACGGCTACACGAAGCCCGTGAACATCCTACGGCTGCGCACCATAGAGATCATGACCACCGCACCCGCTGACAGCCCCAACTACGCCAAAGGCTTCTGCGTCAACAAGTCAGACAATTGGTGGCACAATGGCAGCCTGCCGGGCACCAGCACGATTGCGGTACGGACCCATGGCGGCTTCTGCTGGGCCGCCTTCACCAACACCAGACGCAGGAGTTCCGACATGGATGGCGAACTCGACAAGCTAAACTGGAGCATGGCGCGTCAGGTCGCCGAGTGGCGGGTCGCATGATCCGGGAAGGCGGATGCCTGTGCGGCGCGGTGCGATTCAAGGCCGAGGGCGAGCCGCTCAACGTCCGCATCTGCCATTGCCGCCTCTGCCAGAAGGCGATGGGCTCGCCCTATTTCGCCCGTGCGCAATTCGACCAGCGCGCGTTGACCGTCGAGGGCGACACCGACCGCTATGCGTCGTCCGAGCACATCGACCGGGTGTTCTGCAAGCGCTGCGGCACGCGCCTGTTCGCCTGGCGGCGCAATGGCACACTGGCGGGCGTCGCGCTGGCGACCTTCGACGATCGCAACGTGTTTGTGCCGACCGAGCATATCTGGGTCAGCGAAAAGATGGGCTGGGTGACGATCGAGGACGGCATGATCCGATATGAGGGGACGATCCCGACGTAGCTCATCCGGCGCCAAGGCTCGACGTCATGGCCGCCGGTCTCGCCGATTATTTGCGGCGTGGCATTTCGGAACCGCCCACCCTATGTTGAGGTGAAGCGTTGCTGCACCACCGGTTGGCTGGGTCGGCTGCAAGACCGCAGGCAAATCGGGACGGACGAGCCGTGAACATTTCTTTGTATGACCTCTCGGTGTGGGTGCTGCCGCTGGTGCTCGCCATCACCTTCCACGAGGCTGCGCACGCCTTCGTCGCATATCGTCTCGGTGACGACACGGCATGGCAGCTCGGCCGTGTCAGCTTCAACCCTATCAGGCACATCGACCCGTTCGGCACGCTGATATTGCCGGCGATGCTGCTGTTCGCGCATTCGCCGTTCCTGTTCGGCTATGCCAAGCCTGTGCCGGTGAATTTCCGCAAGCTCAACGCCCCCAGGCTCGGCATGGTGTGGGTGGCGCTGGCCGGGCCCGCCACCAACATCCTGCTGGCGCTGGCCGCAGCTCTTGCCCTGCACGCCCTGCCCTGGGCTCCAGCCAACTCGGCGCAATGGATCTTCGACAATCTCAAGAACGCACTGCTGATCAACGCGGTGCTGGCGGTGTTCAACATGATGCCGATCCCGCCGCTCGACGGCGGACGCGTCGCGGTCGGGCTGCTGCCCCGGCCGCTCGCCCTGCCCCTGGCGCGGCTCGAGCCGTTCGGGATGCTGATCCTGATCGGTCTGCTGATCCTGCTACCGCTGGCGGGCTCCCAGTTCGGTCTAAATCTTGATGTTATTTCAGCAATACTGCGAACGTTGACCGGTTATGTGATTCAGGGTGTTCTCATTCTGACCGGCAATGCGTAGTTGAACAGCGACACACCCGAACACAAGCCGAAGGGCTCGAGGCCGACTTGGTCAAAGCTGCCGATATGCTGATCGCGCGACGCGCCGATACCCGCGCCCGCGCGGATTTCGCCACCTGGAAGATGATGGCCAAGCTCAACGGGTCGTCCGCGCTGCCTCCTGGGGCGCAGGAGTTCCTGGTGAGCTACAAGAACCTGCAGGCGCAGATGAACGAGGGTGAGGCGACCGAGGCCACCATCGGCGCCATCTACAAGGCCTACTATGCCGAGATGGGCGGCGCGGGAACCCCGCCTGACGTCCGCCCCCGTCCGGCCGAACCGGCGGCGGACAATGTTACCGCTTTCCGTCGCCCAGACCCGAAACCGAAGAAGGCCAGTTTCTTCGGGGCAGCGACCGCGGGCGCAAGCCAGAAACGGCCGCTCCCGGTGGCGCTGATCTTCGCCTGCCTGGTCGTGGTCTATGTCGGGATCAGGTTCTACTGGCGCTGAGCCGTCTTCTTCTTTTTCTTTGCGTCCGGCGGCGTGAAGATGATGTCGACGGTGCGCTCGAACCGGTCGTCGGTCAGGCTGGCAGGCGGCTGCGGGATGGGATCGGACTTGCGGACAATCGAGATCGCAGCCGCATCGTAAGCTGCATCCCCGGACGACTCGACAACGTCGACTGAAAGCACGTTACCCCGTCGGTTGATCGCGAAGCTGACCTTGACCTTCTGATTGTTGGGCTCCTTGCCCTCCGGGTTGACCTTGTGGGCCGTGAGATGCGCGCTGATCTTGCGATTCCAGTCTGCCGTGAGCTTCAGAATATCCTTACCGATGCCGAGCACAGGCGCCAGCGCCTTCTCGGCCTCGCGCGCGTCCTCGTCGAGCGTCTGCCGCGCCGTCGCAACGGACTTCGGCGAAGCTTCCGCAGCGGGCGTTTCGACCGCCGCAATCTTCGGATCCTCGTCCTGCGGCTTCTTCGAGATGTTCTCGGTGACGACCCGATCGGGATCGTCGACCTGTTGCGACTGATCCTTTGGAAGCTCGGTTTCCTTGGTCTCGGCCTTTTGCTCGGGAAGCGCCTGCTGCTCCTGCATCGCCTCACTATCCGGTCCCGGCGGAAGGTCGGTGTCAGGCGCCTTCGGCGAGGCCATCTCGACAGCGAACTCCGCGCCGGCCGCGCCGAGGCCATCGTCGCCGTCGTCGGCCCGCAGGTGCGCCAGCGCGAGCGCGGCACCACCGAGATGCAGCGCGAGCGCCGCCAGCGCTGCCAAAATCCAAAGCGTCCGGGCTGGTCTGGACTCATCCGACATCGCGGGCCTCTAAGGCTGAGCGGCGCCTGCCGCAGGCGCTCCCGGAGCGCCTTCCAGCGCAACCAGCTTCACCCGCGAATAGCCGCCGGAGCGCAACAGCTCCATGACGCCCATTAACTCGCCATACGGCACCGAGCGATCGGCGCGCAGGAAGACGTACTTGTCCTTGCTCATGTCGGACAGACCATCGAGCGTGCCGATCAACTCGGCGCGGTGGACCGGGTTCTCTCCGATGGCAAGCGTCAAATCGGGCTTGATGCTGAGATAGGTCGGCTTGTCCGGCTTCTTCTGCGGCGTCGCGCTCGACGTCGGCAGATCGATCGGCAGGTCGACGGTCGAGAGCGGCGCTGCGACCATGAAGATGATCAGCAGCACCAGGATGACGTCGATGAACGGCGTGACGTTGATTTCATGCGTTTCGCCGAAATCGTCGTCGTCATCATTGTCTGCGAGCGAAACGCCCATGGTTCACTCCGCCGCGCGCGAATGCACGCTGCCGTGGCTGCGGTCGAGATCGCGCGAGAGCAACCGCCCCGCAGCGCCCGAGGCACGGCTGACGAGCTCGAGATAGCTCTTCGTCACGCGCGAGAAGTAATTGTAGATGATGACGGCGGGAATGGCGGCGACCAGACCGATGGCTGTGGCGAGCAGCGCCTCGGCGATACCGGGCGCGACGACGGCGAGGTTCGTGGTCTGCGACTTCGAGATGCCGATGAAGCTGTTCATGATGCCCCACACGGTGCCGAACAGACCGACGAAGGGCGAGGTCGAGCCGATGGTCGCGAGCACGCCCATGCCGACGCGGATGCGCCGCGCCTCCGCGCGCATGATCTCGGAGAAGCTCGAAGCGGCCCGCTCCTTGATGCCGGTATCGCTGGACAGGCCGGCCGACATCCGCGCCTCGCGCAGCGCCGCCGCCAGGAAGGACGGCAGGATGCCCGCCTTGGCGCCGAGCGCCATCTGCGCTTCCGCGAGCGAGCGCGCCTCTGCGATCCTCTTCAGCGCCGAACGAAGCTTGGTCGCGGCGATCGACAATTCGATCGACTTGGCGATCAGCACCGTCCAGGTCATCAGCGATGCAAAAGCGAGCCCGATCATCACCGCCTTCACGATGATGTCCGCCGACATGAACATCACCCAGGGCGACAATTCCTTCATGGCGGGCGCGATACCGGCTGCCGTATCGGACTTTGCAGCCGCCGGCACGGCAGCTTGGGGCGCCGCAGGCGGAGCAACAACCGGGGCCGGGCTGACCGCTGACGGCTGAGCCGTCGATTGAACCGGTGCCGCGGGCGCGGCTTGCGTCTGGGCAGAAACAGGGGATGCAAGCCAGGCGGCCGCCAGCACCAGAGCTGCGGCAAGGCTTGCTTGGAAGGACATGATCTTCATACTTCGGCCCAGTAGCGAATGAGGTTGTGATAGATACCCGTCAATTTGACCGTTTCGGGATCGTCACGCCCGAGCCGTTCCACCAGCGCCTGTATCGCGGTGTCGAGGTCAAAGATCATGCTCCGGGCTTGATCGTCCCGTATCATGCTCTGAAGCCAGAAGAAAGATGCAACCCGCGTTCCCCTGGTCACCGGGGTCACGAGATGGAGGCTGGTCGAGGGATAGAGCACGCAGTCCCCGGCTTGCAACTTGACTTCGTGCGAACCGTAGCTGTCCTCGATCACAAGTTCGCCACCGTCGTACTCCTCCGGCTCGGCCAGGAACAGCGTCACCGAGAGGTCTGTGCGGATGCGAAGGCCGGTCAGGCGGTCGCCGCGGATGGCATTGTCGACATGCAGGCCGAAATGGTGGCCGCTGCTGGCTGCATAGCGGTTGAACAGCGGCGGGAAGATCTGAAGCGGGATCGCCGCCGCGACGAAGCGCGGATTCGACGTCAGCGCCGAGATGATGCGGTTGCCGAGTTTTCGCGCGATCTCGCTATCGGGCGGCAGTTGCTCGTTGCGCTTGACCATGGCCGATTGCGAGCCGGCGGTGGAGCGCCCGTCTTCCCAATTGCTGGCGTCCATGATGCGGCGGAAATCCGCCACATCATCTTTGCTCAGGACGCCAGGAAGGCAGGTCAACATGATCAGAACTTCGCCGTCGTGATGAGGTAGAACGCCCGCCCCGGCGCGACCGCGACGAAGGGAACCGCGCTGCGATAGAGCGTGTCGTAGTAGAGCTTGTTGGTGAGATTCTGGGCGTAGAACTTCATCGTCCAGTTCTTGTCGATCTTCTTCTCGACGAACGCGTCGAAGCGCCAGTAGCTCGGCAGCTCGTTGCCGGTGTTGGCGGCGAACGTGCCGCCATACACCTTCGAACGGTACACCGCCTGACCGCCCAGCTCCCAGCCGTCGTCGAACTTGTACTTGGTCAGCATGCTGAACGATTGATGAGCCACGTTGGCAAGCTGCAGGCCGAGATTTGAGGCGACACCGCTCTGCGTGACCTTCGATTGCATCAACACCAGGCCGCCGAAGATGCTCCAGCGATCGGTGATCTTGCCTTCGGCCTCGATATCGATGCCCTGGATCCTGTAGGCAGCGCCCGAAGTCAGCAGGCCGCTGACGGTTTCGCGCGCATTGTCCTTCGTGGTCTGGAACAGCGCGGCGCTGACCAGCAAATGGCGATCAGCTAGCTCCCATTTGGTGCCGAGCTCGGCTGCCTTATTGCGCTCCGGCCCGAGCAAGATAGCCGTGTTGGCAGGAATGCCGCCGTAATCGGTGGCGGTCGCATCAAGCTCCGATCCGAACGGATTGGCGGAGGTCGCATAGGCCGCATAGAGGCTGCCGATCGACATCGGCTTGTAGACCAGGCCGACGTTGTAATTGACGAGATCGGCGTTCTGCTTGAGATGGTCCGCGTTGGTCGACGAACTCTGGCTGTAGCCATCGTAGCGCACGCCACCATTGACGATGATCGTGTCCTGCCAGTTCGCGGTGTCCATGACGTAGACGCTGCTGGTGTTGACGCCATAGCGCGTCGGATTTCCAACCAGCGACGGCGTGTTGCTGAAGGGAATGTAGGTGTACTGCGGCGAGTAAAGGTTCACCCCCGTGACCGCCCCGCTGCTGGTCGAGCCGCCGCCGAACAGTTCCGACGAGAGGCCGGTGTAACGGTCGATCGAGATATTCTCGTTCGAATATTCGACGCCGAACACCGCCGTGTGCTTGACCCCGCCGGTGTCGAGCTTGAAGGTGGCCTCGTTCTGGTTGGCCCACACGTCCACGTTCTGGTAGCGGCTCTGCGCGCTCGCCGTCGTCGTCCAGAGCAGCGGATTGGGGCTCGTCGTAACCGGGTTCTGCGGCAGCGTGCCGATATAATTCAGCAGCGAGTGCTCGCCGCGCACCTTGCTGCTCAGCGTGATGGCCTCGTTGACCTTGTACTCGATCGTGCCGGTGCCGAAATCTTGCCGCGCGGTCTGGAAGTCGCGGTTGAGGAAGCCGTACCAGTTGCCACGCGGAATGCCCGCCGACGTCACTGGGACGTTGCCCTGCTTGTAGTAGGGCACGCCGAAATCA
Organism: Bradyrhizobium sp. MI1.11; assembly: GCF_055811255.1. Lineage (NCBI taxonomy): Bacteria > Pseudomonadati > Pseudomonadota > Alphaproteobacteria > Hyphomicrobiales > Nitrobacteraceae > Bradyrhizobium > Bradyrhizobium sp. MI1.11. The sequence goes on along the minus strand of NZ_JBVVPM010000008.1, from coordinate 200,937 downwards.
GGATAGCCGCTGAGGTCGGTGTGGACGTAGTTCGTCGTGATCTTGATGTCGTTGGTCGGGGTATACCTGGTCGAGATGAACGAACCCCAGCGATTGTCGGTGACGTAATCGCGGCCGGCGACGTTGGCGTCCTGGAACAGGCCGCCGGCGCGCACCGAGAACGTGGGATCGATGACCTGGTTGACGTCGAGCGTGACCCGCTTGGTCCGGTCGGTGCCGAACTCGGTGTCCATTCGCTTGAAATTGACGTCGCCAGCCTGCTTGGTAACGATGTTGATGGCACCGCCGGCGGTGCCGCGGCCGGCGTAGGACGAGGCCGGCCCACGCAGAATCTCAATCTGCTCGGTGAAGAAGTTCTCGCGGATCGAGACCGCGGGATCGCGGATACCGTCGATGAAGACGTCGTTGCGCGCATCGAAGCCGCGGATGAAGAAGCGATCCCCGAACGCGTTGCCGCCTTCCCCAGATCCCAGCGTCACGCCGGCGGTCGAGCGCCCGATCTCCTTCAGCGTCGTGGCGTTCTTGTCCTCGAGCACTTCCTTGCTGAGCACGGTGATGGTCTTCGGCGTGTTCAGCATCGGCTCCGGAAACTTGCCGGAGGCCTGGACGTGGTCAACCTTGTAGGGCGCCGCCGGATCGGAATACGGATTACGGTCGACTTCGCCGGACGGCGTGGTGGGAGCGGTCTGCTGCGCCGCCTGCTGACGCTGCGCGGCGCGGCGAAGCGCATTGCGCGCGCGGACCTGGTCCGCCGTCGGCTTCGAAGCCGCCGGGCGCGGACGCGCGACCGGCGCATCGACCGTTACCGGCGGCAGGTTCGACTGCTGCGCCTCCGCACCGCTCGACACCGATGCTGCTGCGATCAGGCCGGCGACTGCGGAGACCTTCTTGCCGGAAACGCTCGTAAACTTCTCATCGAATGCTGCGACCGAACGCAACGACTTCGGTGCGACCACCTGCCCCATTACCAACACGCCCCATATTCCTGTTCGCCCATTCACTTCGACGAGCGATTGGAGTGTTGGTATCGACCGCAAAATAGCGGGTCAATGCGAGTAAGCCGCGAGAACCCTTGAATAAGTCCAGATCAAAGCGATTCTAAACTGCAGTTTGAAATCGTTCTAAAGCACGATTGGATTCGTTCTAAAGAGCGCACGAAAATGCCGCGAGATCGGCGATCGCGCGCGCATCGTCAATCGCTACTTGGCGGCTTCATCAGCGAGAACAATTCGTCGACGGTCTTCTGCGCCACGGCGCGCACGCGATCGCTGTTGTCCATGCCGGCAATGTTGACGCCGCCGACGACGGCTCTGATCTCGTCGCGGAAGTCGGTGAGAAAGCGCAAGGGATCACGCTGCTCGTTGGCGACGCGTGCGATCAGTCCCGTGATCAGGATCTGACACGCGATCAGCTTGCCGTTCAGTTCGTCCATCCTGCGCTCCCGTTGTGGCGCGCCGATATGACTGATGCCGGTTTGCCTGACAACCGAAACGGCCTCCGCGCGACTTAGAACCGTTCTTGCGAGCCGCCCCGCGCAGCGCATCCCTATCCCGCGCACACCGCTTCCGAGCATTGCACAAGATTTACTCGCGGATCGTTCGTCGCGGGGGAATGCAGCACTGCACACCGTAGTGACACGGAGCTGCCTAAGCAGTGCAAAGCTTTCCAATTGTTTAGGATTCTCAGCCGATAGTGCTGTTTACACTGGAACTTGGCGTGTATTATACAAGCGCGCTGGAACCCTATGATTGCCCCAAAATTCGTAACTAAGGGCATACCAGCCGACACGAGACGAAATGAAAAAGTCCCGGCCGATCCTCTGGATTCTGATCGTCGCGGCCGTGGCCTCCGCGGGTTACTATGGTTGGCAGAAATTCGGCTCGCCCGACGCCGGAAAAACCCAGACCGCACAGAAGGGGCCGCAGCGCCCGCCCGCCGTCCCCGTGAGCGTTTCGCCGGTCCAGAAGGTGGACTTTCCGGTTTACCTGACCGGTCTCGGCACGGTTGCGGGCTTCAACACCGTCCAAGTCCGGACCAGGGTGGACGGCCAGATCGACAAGATCGCCTTCACCGAAGGCCAGATCGTCAAGGAGGGCGAGCTCCTCGCCTCGATCGATCCCCGCCCCTATCAGGCCACGCTCGACCAGGCCAAGGCCAAGAAGGCCCAGGACGAGGCAAATCTGGCCAACGCCAATCTCGAGCTCCAGCGCGCCATGAAACTCGGCGAATTCGCCACCGCACAGCGGGTCGACACCCAGCGCTCCACGGTCGCCCAGCTCACCGCGCAGATCGCCGCCGACGAAGCTTCGATCTCCAACGCGCAGACGCAGCTCGACTACACCCAGGTCAAGGCGCCGATCACCGGCGTCGCGGGCCTGCGCCAGGTCGACGTCGGCAACATCGTCAATTCCTCGACGCAGACCGGCATCGTCACGATCTCGCAGGTCGAGCCGATCTCGGTGATCTTCACCGCGCCGGAAGATCAGTTGCCCTATATCAGCGAGGGCCAGAAAACTGGCGCGCTCAGGGTGATCGCCTTCACCACCGACGGCAAGAAGACGCTGGCCGAGGGCAAGCTCGCGGTCATCAACAACCAGGTCGACACGAGCAGCGGCACGATCCGGCTCAAGGCGGTGTTCGAGAACAAGGACCACGCGCTTTGGCCCGGTCAATCGGTGTCGACGCGCCTGCTGGTGCGCACCCTGAAGGATGCGACCGTTGTCCCGGATGACGCGGTCCAGCACTCCACCAACGGCCTCTACGCTTATACTGTCAATCAGGACAACAAGGCTGAGGTGCACAAGATCAAGGTCAGCTACGCCATCGACGGACGTTCGGTCGTCGACGAAGGGCTCACGCCCGGACAGCAGGTGATCACCGGCGGCCAATTCAAAGTCCAGCCCGGAAGCCTCGTCTCCACGGCCGTGGCGAGTACGGATCCGGCCCAGAACAAGGTTCGACGGGAATGAACGCGGGCGGGATTTCGGCACCTTTCATCCGTTATCCCATCGGCACCTCGCTGCTGATGGCCGGCATTCTCTTCGTCGGTCTCGTCGCCTATCCCCTGCTGCCCGTCGCGCCCCTGCCGCAGGTGGACTTCCCGACCATCCAGATCACCGCCAATCTGCCGGGCGGCAGCCCGGAGACCATGGCCTCGTCGGTGGCCCAGCCGCTCGAACGGCAATTCGCCCAGATTCCCGGCATCGCCCAGATGACCTCGACGAGCTATCTGGGCACCGCGTCGATCACCATCCAGTTCGACCTCAACCGCAGCATCGACGGCGCCGCCAACGACGTGCAGGGCGCCATCAACGCCGCGAGCGGTCAGCTGCCGAAGAACCTGCCCTCGCCGCCGACCTACCGCAAGGTCAACCCGGCCGACGCGCCGATCCTGCTGTTGTCGGCAACCTCCGAGACAATGCCGCTGACCAGCGTCAGCGACGCGGTCGATGCCCAGCTCGCCCAGCAGATCAGCCAGCTTTCCGGCGTGGCGCAGGTCTTCATCGGCGGCCAGCAGAAGCCGTCTATCCGCATCCAGATCGACCCGGCGAAACTCGTCGCCAAGGGCCTGTCGATGGAGGACGTGCGCAGCCAGATCGCGATCACCACGGTCGACAGTCCGAAGGGCAACATCGACGGCGACAAACGCGCCTACACGATCTACGCCAACGACCAGCTGACCCAGTCCAAGGACTGGAACGACGTCATCATCGCCTATCGCAACGGCGGTCCGTTGCGGATCCGCGACATCGGCCAGGCGGTCAGCGGCCCCGAGGACGCCAAGCAGGCGGCCTGGGCCAACGGCAAACGCGGCGTGTTCCTGGTGGTGTTCAAGCAGCCCGGCGCCAACGTCATCGAGACCGTCGACCGGATCAAGGCGACATTGCCTCGCCTCGTCGCAGCGATCCCTCCCGCGATCAAGATCGAGGTCATCAGCGACCGCACCACGACAATCCGCGCCGCGGTCGAAGACGTCCAGTTCACGCTGCTGCTGACCATTGCGCTGGTGGTCATGGTCATCTTCATCTTCCTGCGCAGCTTCTGGGCGACCGTCATTCCCACCATCACGGTGCCGCTAGCGCTGCTGGGCGCCTGCGCGCTGATGTGGGTGTTCGGCTATTCGCTCGACAATCTGTCGCTGATGGCGCTCACCATCGCGGTCGGATTCGTCGTCGACGACGCCATCGTGATGCTGGAGAACATCACGCGCTACATCGAGGAAGGCGAATCGCCGATGGCGGCGGCCTTCAAGGGCTCGAAGGAAATCGGCTTCACCATCGTGTCGATCAGCATCTCGCTGGTTGCGGTGCTGATTCCGCTGCTGCTGATGGGCGGGATCATCGGACGCCTGTTCCGCGAATTCGCCGTCGTGCTGGCGATGACGATCTTCGTCTCGATGTTCGTGTCGCTGACCCTGACGCCGATGATGGCCTCACGCTTCCTACGCGCCCATGGCGAGGTCACCCACGGCAAATTCTACCAGTGGAGCGAGCGCGGCTTCGATGCGATGTTGCGCGGCTACGAATGGGTGCTCGACCATGCCCTGGCCTGGCGCCGCACCACGCTCACGATCTTCTTCGCGACTCTCGCCCTGTCGGTCTATCTGTTCGTGCTGATCCCGAAAGGGTTCTTCCCGCAACAGGACGTCGGCCTGATCACCGCGACCTCGGAAGCCTCCCAGGACATCTCGTTCGCGGAGATGCAGCGCCGCCAGGTCGAGCTCGGCAAGATCGTGATGGACGATCCCGACATCGCATCCATCGCGATGAACATCGGCGGCAGCGGCCGCGCCGGCAACAACGGCAACATGTTCATCACGCTGAAGCCGCGCAACGAACGCGAAGCCTCCGCGCAGCAGATCATCGCCCGGCTGCGTCCCAAGCTCGAGAAGGTGTCCGGCGCCCGCCTCTACATGCAGGCGGCTCAGGACGTTCGGCTCGGCGGCCGCCCGACGCGTACGCAGTTCGAGTTCACTCTACAGGACGCCGATCTCACTGAGCTCAACGACTGGGCGCCGAAGATCCTCGCCAAGATGCAGACCTTGCCGCAACTGCGCGACGTCGCGACAGACCAGCAAACCCAGGGCACCACGGTTCAGCTCAAGATCAATCGTGATACCGCAGCGCGTTATGGAATCCAGCCGCAGCTGATCGACGACACGCTGTACGACGCCTTCGGACAGCGTCAGGTCACGCAGTATTTTACCCAGCTCAACACCTACAAGGTGATCCTCGAGATCCTGCCGGAGATGCAGGGCAGCCTCGAGAGCCTGAACAAGCTCTACCTGAAATCTCCGCTGACCGGCGACCAGGTGCCGCTGTCGACATTTGCGACCTGGAGCACCGATCCGGTCCGCCCGCTCTCGATCAGCCACCAGGGCCAGTTCCCGGCGATCACGATCAGCTTCAACCTCGCCCAGGGCGTCGCGCTCGGTCAGGCCACGGAGGCCGTGCAGAAGGCGATGGCCGATCTCGGCGCGCCGCCGACGCTCAATTCGAGCTTCCAGGGCACGGCACAGGCGTTCCAGCAGTCGCTGGGCACCGTGCCGCTCCTCATCCTCGCCGCGCTGGTCGTGGTCTATCTGATCCTCGGCATCCTCTACGAGAGCTACATCCATCCGATCACGATTCTGTCGACCCTGCCCTCGGCCGGTGTCGGCGCGCTCGCGATCCTGATGGCGGCGGGCTTCGAGTTCAGCCTCATTGCTTTGATCGGAGTCATTCTGCTGATCGGCATCGTGAAGAAGAACGGCATCATGATGGTGGACTTCGCCATCGCTGCGGAGCGCGACGAGCACAAGACACCGGCGGAATCGATCCGGCAGGCGGCGCTGTTGCGCTTCCGTCCGATCATGATGACGACGATGGCTGCCCTGCTCGGCGGCGTGCCGCTGATGCTCGGCCACGGTACCGGCGCCGAGATTCGCCAGCCGCTCGGCTACGCCATGGTCGGCGGTCTGATCGTCAGCCAGGCGCTGACGTTGTTCACCACCCCGGTCGTCTATCTCTATCTCGACGAGCTCAACAACTGGTTCTCGGGCTGGGGCCGTAAGGGTGACGGCGAAGGCGACGAGACAGTCGAGCACGGCACCGTTAAGGAAGCTGCCGAGTAGCAGCTTGCACCGCGCGCCTCACGACGTTACAGCGAGGCCCTCGCTTCACGTCAACGCGGTTTTGCCATGCCCATGCAATCCAGACTTGTCGCCCTTATCGCCGCTGTCCTGTTGTCGGCGGGTGCCGCGCATGCCCAGCAAGGCGCCAAGAAGAACGCGGCTCCCTCTGCCCCGGCGGCACAGCCCGCACCGGCTCCGGCGCAACCGCAGGCTGACGGCGCTCCGGCGCAGCAGCCCGGCTGGGTCGTGCGCTGCACCAGCGTCAGCCGCGACGCACCGCTCGAATGCGCGATGGAGCAGAACGCGGTCCTGACCAAGACCGGCCAGACCATCGTCCTGATCAACATCCGCATCGCGCCCGACACCCGCACACCGGTGGCGCTGCTGCAATTGCCGCTCGGCCTCAACCTTCCCATCGGCGCCAAGCTCCAGGTCGACGACGGCAAGACGATCGATCTCCAGATCCAGACCTGCGAGAACCGCGGCTGCTACGCCTCGACGCCGATCGCACCGGACCTGCTTGCGACCTTGCGGTCTGGCAAACAGCTCAAGGTCTCCTTCCAGAACATGGCCAAGGAAACGATCGCGATCCCGATGCCGCTCGGCGATTTCGCGGCGGCCTACGACAAGATCAAGTAGCTCTTTCGCGCGTTCACTGCCGCGCCATCTGCGCGTTGCCGACGGCGTCGCCGTCGAGCTTCTGGTCGTCGTGCATGGTGACGGTGACGCGCGAGAGCCGTCCTTCGAATTCGAACGGCGTCACGCAATGCGACACCGGGCTGCCTCGGTCGCGGCCGACGGCATCTTGCGCTCCGAGCGGACGATCTGATGACTGCCGCCGATGTTGAGGTCGTGCACGAGATGGCCGGCCTTGACGTAAAGGCTATATCGGCAAGTGACGGCTTGCCACGAGGCTGCATTGACAAGCAGCGACGTGTGGGCTGGTCAGCGCCCTCACCACACGGGGTCGCTCGCCCTCAGCAGCGTCGTGAAGCCGCCATAGATCATGCGTTTGCCGTCGAACGGCATGCCGTCCAACTTCAGCCGCGGGTCCGCCATCACCTTCTTGTTGACGGCGTCGCGAGTCTCCCGGTCGCGATAGACGATCCAGGAAAACACCACGATCTCGTTCTCCTTCGCCATCACGGCACGCGGAAACGAGGTGAGCTCGCCATAGGGCACGTCGTCGCCGATGCATTCGACGTAATCGAGCGCACCGTGCTCCATCCAGATCGCGCAGGCCGTTTTCGCCAGCGCCTTGTAAGCCTCGATCTTGTCCTTCGGCACGGCCAGCACGAAACCATCGACATAGGGCATCACGGATCTCCTTGGTGTGTGTGTCCGAAGGACGATGCGGCGCCTGACGATCCGACCAGGAAGCGTGATTTTCGGATGAGGCAAACGGTCGCGCGCCGCCGGGGCGCGCCGCCGGAGTCCGCGATCCCACGGCCCGCACGCCCCAAGTGGACCGCAAAACACCCTGCCTCGCAGCGCTTGCCAGCCCACAGCCGAGCGGGTAGAAACCCTCCCACGCCTGAGCCGTGATTTGCGCGATAAGTGCCATCGGCCACAGCCGGACAAATCAACAAGTCATTGAATTTGTTCGGCTATTCCGTTGGGGAATGGTGTAACGGTAGCACAACAGACTCTGACTCTGTTTGTCTAGGTTCGAATCCTAGTTCCCCAGCCACTCCAGATAGGCAGCTCACAATCAGATCGTCAGAGGTTGCGCTCTATTTGAGCGGCCGCTAAATCACGATGCGATCGAAGTCGGCGGCGATCCGCGTGTTCGGAAAAATCATGGTCGCTTCGGCCAAAATCTCTTCGTCCCGATAACGCCCCGACATGTGATTCAGCACGAGTTGCCCGACATTGTTCGCAGCGGCAAATGAAGCCGCCTCGCGTGCGGTGAGGTGGCCATAATCCCGTGCGGTCGCGGCGTCTCGATCGAGGAAGGTCGCCTCGATCACCAGCAGATCGGCGTTGGCGACATGTTCGGACAGCCCGTCGGTAGTTTCGGTGTCGCCGATGACCACGAGCTTCCTGCCGCCGCTCGGTGGCCTCAGAACGTCTTCCGAATCGATCGTACGGCCGGCGATCACGACTGGTCGTCCCGCGGCCAGTTCTCCACGTAGCGGCCCATCGGGAACACCGAGTTCGGCGAGGCGCTCCCGCTCAAGATGGCGACGTGCGGGACTCTGGAAGCAAAAACCAAAGCTGTCGGTGTCGCGGTGGCGAACCGGAAAGCAGTCGATGGTGAAGTCGCCGGCGTCGATAACCTGTCCTTCGGCTAGCGGTGCGAACTCCACAGGGATCGGCGCCCTGCCCGCGCCCCACAGGCCGGCAAGCATGCGGGTGACGATGTCGAGCGTGCCCTGGCCTCCATGGACGGTCATCACGTCCGATTGCTGGCGCAACCCCAGCGTCGAGAAGAGACCGGGGATGCCGAGCACGTGATCGAGATGGGCATGCGTCAGCAGGATGCGGCCAAGCCGTCGAAAGCCCGCGCCGCTGCGCAGCAACTGGCGCTGCGTACCCTCGCCGCAATCGATGAGGACGCGCTTGCCCGCCGCCTCCACCAGGAGAGCCGGATGGTTGCGCTCCGCCGACGGAACGCTGGCGGAGGTCCCAAGGAATGTCAGGGCGAACATGCTCGTCAGTATCCAGGCTTCACCGCCCCCAATGCCACGTGAGTAGCAGCGCGTACAGAGCCCATAGAGCGCCGCAAGAGTGCGTATCCCGCGATCTGATGGCCGGGCGCCGCCTTCGGCCCCCGACCGGCGGACAGATCTGGTTCCCGTTGCGCGGCCTCCTCATCCCATCTGCCAAATTGCATGCTCGATACTCGGATCGATTTGCAGCCGAGCGACATCGACGCGGCGATGCAAGACAATGGAGATCGTGATGCCGCCCGGATCGACCGCCACTGACTGGGACTATGGTTCGATCAGCACATTGCTGAGCGCCCTACACGCGCGCAACATTTCTGCGTCGGAGTTGATCGAGCATACGATCGCGCGCATCGAGGCGCTGGACGGGCGGATCAATGCCGTCATCGTTCGCGATTTCGATCACGCACGAGACGCCGCGCGCGCCGCCGATGCCGCGCTTGGCCGCGGCGAGCGGCAGCCATTGCTCGGCATCCCCGTGACGTTGAAAGAACCATTCAACGTCGCCGGCCTGCCGACGACATGGGGCTTTCCGCAGTTCAGGGATTTCCAACCGGCGGAAGACGCCCTTGTCGTCTCGCGGTTGAAGGCGGCGGGCGCTGTCATCATCGGCAAGACCAATATCCCGATCGGTCTGCGGGATTTTCAGAGCTACAATGAGATCTACGGGACGACGAACAATCCGTGGGATCTCGGCCGATCGCCCGGCGGCTCCTCAGGCGGATCGGGCGCGGCGCTGGCCGCAGGGTTCGGTCCGCTCTCGATCGGCTCGGATATCGGCGGCTCGATCCGGGTGCCGGCACATTTCTGCGGTGTGTTCGGACACAAGCCGAGCCACGGCCTGGTCCCGCTGCGCGGATACAACCTGCCGCCGGCGCCGCCCGTGCCTGGCCAGGGCGATCTGGCTGTCGTCGGGCCGATGACGCGCACCGCCTCGGATCTCGCACTCGCGCTCGACGTGATCGCGGGGCCGGATGAGACGCGCGACGGGATCGGCTATCGTCTTGCGCTGCCGGCCCCGCGACACGACCAGCTCAGGGATTTCAGGATCCTCGTGATCGATACGCATCCGTTGATGCCGACGGGCGATGCCGTGCGTTCCGCCATCGGGCGGCTGTCGGAACGGCTCGAACGATCAGGCGGACGGGTCGCGCGCTCGAGTGCGTCACTGCCCGATCTCGCCGAATCCGCGCGGCTCTACATGAAGCTGTTGAACGCGGCGCGAAGTCCGCGCCTGACACCGGCCGCCCTCGCAGAGGCGCAAGGCGTTGCCGCGGCACTCTCGCCCGACGACCGCAGCCTGCAGGCCGAGCGCGCGCGCGGCTGGGGCATGATCCATCGCGAATGGCTCGCGACCGATGCGGCGCGCTTGCGGCTGCAACAACGGTGGCAGGAGCTGTTCCGCGATTTCGACGCAGTGATCTACCCGGCCGCCGCCGTGCCGGCCTTTCCACAGGACCAGTCCGAGCCGTTCGACGCGCGGCAACTCGATATCGATAGACAGCTGTATCCCTATGCCGATGCGTGCTTCATCTGGGCAGACCCCGCTTCGACCTGCGGACTGCCTGCGACGGCCGTTCCGATCGAGCGCACGCCATCGGGCCTGCCAATCGGCGTCCAGATCATCGGGCCTTATCTCGAGGATCGCACTACGATTGCGCTCGCCGGATTGATCGAACGCGCGTTCGGCGGCTTCGTCCCGCCACCGTTGTTGGCTGCAAAGTAATCGCGAGCTGATCGAGGGCGATTAAGTTCTGTCGGCCGACTGGGCCTCGACCGCCTGCACGGCCACGCTCGCGACCTGCTGCAATGCCTCGCGATCAGAGCCTGAGGACGCCATCACGCCCATGCCGACCGAGACGGCCGAGACGTAGCGCGCGAGTGCCGCGGGATCCGAGGTCGGCTTGAGATCGCCTTCGGCCTTGGCGCGGATGAAACGGTCGCGAAGCTGGTCCTCGTTCTCCGCGCGGCGGGCGGCGAGCTCGAAGGGGACGCTCTCTGATCCGGTGCCGCACGCAATGCCGCCCTGCACGAGCAGGCAGCCGGGCGGGTTGGCCGGATCGGTCTGCTTGTCGGCGATGCCCATCAGCATCCGTTCGGCGACGTCGCGGGCTGTGGGCGCGGCCACCACCTCGTCCATCCAGACGTTGCGCAGTTTTGTATAGCGGTCGAGCGCGGCCTTCAGCAGCCCTTCCTTGTTGCCGAAACAGGCATAGAGGCTGGGCGGATTGATGCCCATAGCCTCGGTCAACTGAGCGATCGTGGCACCCTCATAGCCATGGCGCCAAAACACTTCCATCGCCTGATCCAACGCCGTCTCGGCGTCGAATTCGCGGGGGCGTCCCATGCCCATGTGCCTGTTCTCCTCGAAATCGGCGTCGTCCCTGACCTAACGCCTGATCCTATCTATTTGTTCTCGCTTTATTTTCTCTTCCACTTGCCAACTCTTGCGGTAAGCGGCTACAATTTTCTTAGCGGACGGTACATAAGTATCTTGCGCTGCGGTATCCAGCTCCACATCTGTAGTGAACACTACATATCTGGAGCGCGCAAATGCCCCCCTCCCAAAATACCTCTCGCCCTGGCCGTGTCCGCCGCCTTCTCGGCGGTGTCGCCATCGTGGGCGCTCTCGTCGTAGCCGGCTCGATCGCGACCGGCCATTACTTTCGTGCCGCGCAGGCGACCGCGACCGCCGCGGCCGAGCAAGCCGTCCCCGTCACTGTCGCGCTGATCGAACCAAAGCAGACGGTGCTCTGGGACGATTTCTCCGGCCGGCTCGAGGCGATCCAACGCGTCGAGCTTCGCCCGCGCGTGGCTGGCGCGATCCTGTCGGCCAACTTCACCGAAGGCGCGCTGGTGAAGGCCGGTGACGTTCTGTTCAAGATCGATCCGGCGCCTTACGCGGCCGAGGTCGACAAGGCCGCCGCCCAGGTCGAAGCGGCGAAAGCGCGCGTGGTGTTCACGCAGAGCGAGCTCGAGCGCGGCGCGCAGCTGGTCGGCAACGCCGTGGTGACGCGGCGCGACTACGACCAGCGCGACAATGCCTACCGCGAGGCCATCGCCAACGTGAAGGCGGCCGAGGCGACGCTCCAGACCGCAAAGCTCAATCTCGACTACACCGAGGTGCGCGCGCCCGTGGACGGCCGCGTCGGCAAGATCGAGATCACCGTCGGCAATCTCGTCGCCGCCGGCACCGCCTCCCCCGTGCTGACCTCGCTGGTCTCGGTCAATCCGATCTACGCGTCGTTCGATGCGGATGAGGAGGTGGTGCTGCGGGCGCTGAACTCGATCGCAGATAGCACCGGCAAGCGCGGCAATCTCGACCAGATCCCGGTGGAGATGGCGACCTCGGGCGGCCTCTCGGCGAAGGGCCACATCCAGCTCATCGACAACCAGGTCAACGGCCAGAGCGGCACCATCCGTGTCCGCGCGGTGTTCAGAAACGAGGACGGGCGTCTCATCCCCGGTCAGTTCGCCCGCGTGCGCATGGGCCAGCCAAAGCAGCAGGCGCTGGTCATGATCGACGAGCGCGCGATCGGCACCGACCAGGACAAGAAGTTCGTGATGGCGGTCGGCGACGACAGCCGCGCGGTCTATCGGCCGATCACGCTCGGGGGCGCGGTCGATGGCTTGCGCATCGTCACCGCGGGCCTGAAGTCCGGCGACCGCATCGTCGTTAACGGCCTCCAGCGCGTGCGCCCGGGCGCCCTGCTTAAGACGGAGATCGCGGCAATGGGCGCGCGCGGGCCGCAGCAGGCCTCCAACCACAGTAATCAGGACGTCGTGCAGCGTTAGCGTCTCCGCCATGCCGGAACGCGCGGGCAGCGCGAGCCGGATTGTCGAATTGGTTGAACTACCAAGACATCACTTCTGGATTTCCAGGTTTGCGGGCTTTGCCCGCGCCCGGGAATGACGGGAGAGCTGTCTCTCGCGCAGGGGCAAAGCCATGAATCTCTCGAAGTTCTTCATTGATCGTCCGATTTTTGCCGGCGTCTTGTCGGTCCTGATCTTCCTCGCCGGCCTGATCTCGCTGTTCGCGATGCCGATCTCGGAATATCCCGACGTCGTGCCGCCCTCCGTCCTCGTGCGCGCGACCTATCCCGGCGCCAATCCCAAGGTGATCGCCGAGACGGTGGCGACTCCCATCGAGGAGCAGATCAACGGCGTCGAAGGCATGCTCTACATGTCGAGCCAGGCCACCACCGACGGCGCGATGACGCTGACGGTGACGTTCCGGCTCGGCACCGACCCCGATAAGGCGACGCAGCTGGTGCAGAACCGCGTGCAGCAGGCCGAGCCGCGCCTGCCCGCTGTGGTGCGCCAGCTCGGCATCATCACCAAGAAGTCGTCGCCCGACCTCACTATGGTCGTGCATCTGTTGTCGCCCAACGGGCGCTACGACATGACCTATTTGCGCAATTACGCCGTGCTCAACGTCAAGGACCGCCTTGCACGGATCGACGGCGTCGGCGATGTCCAGCTCTATGGCGCCGGCGACTATTCGATGCGGGTCTGGGTCGACCCGCAGAAGGCCGCCGAACACGGACTGACTGCGAGCGACATCGTCAAGGCAATCCAGGCGCAGAACGTCGAGGCGGCCGCCGGCGTGGTCGGCTCCTCCCCGAACGTCAAGGGCATCGACCTGCAGCTGTCCGTCAATGCGGAAGGGCGGCTCGCGAACGAAGAGCAATTCGGCGACATCGTGGTCAAGACCGGTACGCGTGGCGAAGTCGTGCGCTTGCGCGACGTCGCCCGCATCGAGCTCGGCGCGTCCGAATACGGCCTGCGCTCGCTGCTCGACAACAAGCAGGCGGTGGCGATCCCGATCTTCCAGGCGCCCGGTTCCAACGCGCTGGAGATATCCGATCACGTCCGTGCCACCATGGCCGAGATCAAGAAGAACATGCCGGAAGGCGTGTCCTACCAGATCGTCTACGATCCCACCCAGTTCGTGCGCTCCTCGATCGAGGCCGTCATCCACACGCTGCTGGAGGCGATCGCGCTGGTGGTGCTGGTGGTGATCCTGTTCCTGCAGACCTGGCGCGCTTCGATCATTCCCCTGCTCGCGGTGCCGGTATCGATCGTCGGCACTTTCGCGGTGATGCACGTGTTCGGCTTCTCGATCAACGCGCTCAGCCTGTTCGGGCTCGTGCTCGCGATCGGTATCGTGGTCGACGACGCCATCGTCGTGGTCGAGAACGTCGAGCGCAATATCGAGGGCGGGCTGTCGCCGCGCGATGCGACCTATCAGGCGATGCGTGAAGTTTCCGGCCCGATCATCGCGATCGCGATGGTGCTGATCGCGGTCTTCGTGCCCCTCGCCTTCATCTCCGGCCTCACCGGGCAGTTCTACAAGCAGTTCGCGCTGACGATCGCGATCTCAACCGTGATCTCCGCCATCAATTCGCTGACGCTGTCGCCGGCGCTGTCGGCGCTGCTGCTCAAGGGACACAATGAGCCTAAGGACCGGCTGACGATCATCATGGAAAAGGGCCTCGGCTGGTTCTTCCGCGGATTCAACAAGGTGTTCACACGCTCGTCAGAGAATTACAGCGGCACCGTCACCAAGGTGATCTCGGGCAAGGCTGCGGTGATGGGGCTCTATGTGGTGTTGGTCGGCGTGACCGCGCTCCTGTTCCAGCAGGTGCCGAGTGGCTTCGTGCCGGGCCAGGACAAGCAATATCTGGTCGGCTTCTCGCGGCTGCCTGACGGTGCAGCGCTCGATCGCACTGAAGAGGTGATCCGCAAGATGAGCGACATCGCGCTGACCCAGCCCGGTGTCGAGAGTTCGGTCGCCTTTCCGGGCCTGTCGATCGCCGGCTTCACCAACTCCTCCAATGCTGGCATCGTGTTCTCCACGCTCAAGCCGTTCGACGAGCGCAAGGATCCTTCGCTCAGCGGCCCCGCGCTCGCGGCCGAGCTGAACAAGAAATATGCCGGCATCCAGGAAGCCTTCATCGCCATGTTCCCGCCGCCGCCGGTCAACGGCCTCGGCACCATCGGCGGCTTCAAGCTGCAGATCGAGGACCGTGCCGGTCTCGGCTATGAGGCGCTGAACGAGGCGACCAAGGCGTTCATGGCGGCGATGCAGAAGGCGCCGGAGATCGCCGGCGTGTTCTCGAGCTTCCAGGTCAACGTGCCCCAGCTGTTCGCCGACATCGACCGCACCAAGGCGCTCCAATTGGGCGTGCCCGTGACGGAGGTGTTCAACACGCTGCAGATCTACCTGGGCTCCTACTACGTCAACGACTTCAACAAGTTTGGCCGCACCTATTCGGTCCGGGTGCAGGCCGACGCGCCGTTCCGCGCCCGCGCCGACGACATCCGGCAGTTGAAGGTGCGCTCGTCCTCGGGCGACATGGTGCCGCTCTCGGCGCTGTTGAGCGTTCGCCAGAGCGCAGGTCCCGAGCGCGCGATCCGCTACAACGGCTTCCTGTCCTCCGACATCAACGCGGCGGCTGCGCCCGGCTTCTCCTCCGGTCAGGCGCAGGAGGTCGCGACGCGGATCGCGGCGGAGACGCTGCCGCCCGGCTTTGCCTTCGAATGGACCGACTTGACCTATCAGGAGTTCATCGCCGGCAATTCCGGACTGTGGGTGTTCCCGCTGGCGATCCTCCTGGTGTTCCTGGTGCTGGCCGCGCTCTATGAGAGCCTGACCCTGCCGCTCTCGATCATCATGATCGTGCCGATGGGCCTGCTGGCTGCGATGTTCGGCGTCTGGATCTCCAAGGGCGACAACAACGTCTTCACCCAGATCGGCTTGATCGTGCTGGTGGGCCTCTCGGCCAAGAACGCGATCCTGATCGTCGAATTCGCGCGCGAGCTCGAATTTGCGGGACGCACGCCGATCCGGGCTGCGATCGAGGCGAGCCGCTTACGGCTTCGTCCAATCCTGATGACGTCGATGGCGTTCATCATGGGCGTGCTGCCGCTGGTGCTCTCGACCGGTGCAGGCTCGGAGATGCGGCGCGCCATGGGCGTTGCCGTGTTCTCCGGCATGATCGGCGTCACCGTGTTCGGCCTGTTCCTGACGCCGGTGTTCTATGTGCTGCTGCGGACCGTTACCGGCATGAAGCCGCTGGTCCATCACGGCAGCGACATCAGCGCGGCACCGGTTCAGGGCGCCGGGCACTAGATCAGGGAAATCCCCGACAGCAACAACAGAACGAGCACGGTCTTGCGGAAGACCGTCTCGTTGACCCTGTGGAAGGCGATCACGCCGAGCGCGGCTCCTGCGAACAGCGCCGGCAGGCTGACCGCGAGATCGACGAAGACTTTCGACGACAGATCCTGATGTCCGACCAGCAGCGCGATCGCGAACACCTGCATCGCGGCGATGAACGGCTGCACCAGGCCGCGCTGCTCGCTCTTGGGCATGCCGCGCATGTCGCACCAAATCGTCGGGATCGCGCCGGGCATCGCGGTCAGCCCGCCGACCAGCCCTCCCCCGAACCCGATCAACGCGACCCAGTGCCGCCCGACCGCCTCGCCGGCCGTCACCAGCGTCGGCCGCAGCAGCATGTAGGCCGCATAGAGTGCAACGATAATGCCGAAGCCGCGCCGGAGCAGATGCGTATCAGTGCTCTGGAGCAGCGATACCGCGATGGGAACGCCGATCAAGCCACCGACGATCAGCAGCAGACTGCCTTCCCAGCGGATATTGCGCCGAAGCGCCCACAGATTGGTGGCCTGCACGCCGATGCTGCACGCCATCATCAGCGGCACGGCTTCGAGCGGCTGAAACACCCGGAGCAGGATGGCGCCCGCCACTGCGGAAAAGGCAAAACCTGAGAGCCCGGAGACGAAGGCACCGGCGAACACGGCAACGCTGAGCAGCATCAGAGTCGTGACATCAGGCACAATCCGCCCTCCGGTCAGTCGTAGGGAATTTGCGAGACAGGGATATCGGCGCTCTCGGTGCAAACGACCGGCACGAGTGGAACCGACGGATGCGCGTAAGCGTGCGATCGCTCCAGCATCGCGAGGCCGACCAGTTGGAGAGCAACGAGCGCCGCGGTCAGCGCAATGGCGACGATGCTGACGTTACGCACGCTCGAATTTGGGATGGCCGGTCGTGCGCTCGCGCGGATCAACTCCGTTGGCATTTTCAAAAGTATCCTCTTCGCGGGAGACGGGAATAATTTCATTCAAACACGGCGCTTCGTGCGGCTGGTCCAGCAGGTGGCGATAGCGTTGCAACACGCGCTGCGCGTCGATTTCCCGCTGCGCGCGGAGTATCGCGCCTATGCGGGCGACGATATCGCGGAACCTGCCTGTCAGAACCGGTGACGTCGTTCGCATGACAATCTCCTCTCAACCTGTTCGAGAGATTGACGGGATCCACTTCCGCCTACAGTGAGTTGCTTCACACAAATGCCTGACGCGTCGAACAACAGACCGTGTGATGTTCAGTAGAATAGCGCGTGGAAAATCGCGTCATTCGATCGAACGACGTGCGATAACTTTCTAATGATGCTTCTGATTGAACCTATTGCGAGCTGCAGCGACTCGCGTGTGTTTTTGAAGGCGTCTCAGTGCACGAGCGGATTGGAGAATCCAGCTGCGAGCTTGACGAGATCGGCCTGACGAGAAACGCCGGTCTTGGCGAACACGCGATGCAGATGCGTCTTCACCGTCGTCTCCGCGATACCGAGCGCAACCGCCGTCTCCGGCACGCCGCCGACATCGACGATCGACTGCAAGACCCTCAGTTCCGCAGGCGTGAGTTCGAAGGTGCGGTCAATGAGACCGGCACACGAGCGGCCGTCGAGCTCCGCTTTCCAGATGAACAAGGCTCCGACGGCCGAACTGCGCTCGGCCCTACCCTCGCGCAGCAGTGATGGCAGCGCGATGATTTGCGCGACGTAGTAAGAACCGTCATGCGACATCAGCGGAATTTTCCGTCCCGAAGATGCCGCCAACGCGACCTCGCTTGTGTCACGGAAAATATCGCGCAGGGCCGAATTAGCAGCGGAGGATCTTGCCACCAGCCGGCCCGAGACAGACCGCAGGACATCGTCGACGGCCAGGATCGTCGCCGCGGCCGGATTGCTGTGGACGATATGACAGGTCGAATCGAGCAGGATGACACCGGCATTCAGTTGGTCCACGACGTCGGCGAGCGCGATCGCGCGCTGCTGCTTCCGCTCGATTGCCCGGTTGATCAGCAACGCCCGGCTCGCATGCGGAGCCAGGAACTGCATCCGCGCCCGTTGCTCGGCATCGAGCATCTCCCTGCCCGGGATCACGGTCATCAGCATCGGAGACGGCGACTTCGACTGCTCCAGCACCACGTTGGCGACGTCGACGCAGCCCTGGGGGCGCAGCCATTCCTGGTAGAAGCGGCCGCGGCGATATTCGTCGAAATCCACGAGATCGGGGATGTTGCGCACCTCGCCATAGCGCGGAAGCCGAGCAAGCGGGTCGTACCGGGAGTAGGTCTCCGCATAGAGCTGAATGTAGTGCGGATCGACCCCGCAATAATAATGCGTCGCGCCTGATTTGCTGACCGGGTCCTTCGAAATCAGACCACAGGCCTGGCTGCCGATGAAGGCATTGAGCTTGACAACGACCTCGCTCCACAACTCCGGGTGGAGACCTGCGTCATAGATAGTCTCAATCAACTCGGACGGTTTTGGAAGTCGGGGCATCGGAAGAGCCAGTAGTGACACATGGAGATGGCGACATGTTCTTCATGCCCGGCGGCTTCTTGAGTCTGGCGAGGGACGGAAAGGTTCAATCCTGAGGGCGCAATGAGCCGCCTAGTTGACCAGCGGATTGGAGAATCCTGCCGCGAGCTTGACGAGATCGGCCTGACGCGAAACGCCCGTCTTGGCGAACACGCGATGCAGATGCGTCTTCGCCGTCGTTTCTGCGATACCGAGCGCGACCGCCGTCTCCGGGACGCCGCCAACCTCGACGATCGACAAGAACACGCGCAACTCGGCCGGTGTAAGGTCGAAAGTCCGCGCGATCAATTCGCCGTAGGACTGTCCGCCGAGCGATACCTTGCGCAGGAGCAGCGCACCGACGGCATCGACCACCCGCTCGCTGCCGTGCCGCAGGACCGAGGAGAGCGGCAGGATGTGCGCGACGTAGCGCTCGCCCGAGGGCGAAAGCAGCGAAAACGCCTGCCCCTTCGCGGCAAGCTGGGCAATTTCATTGCGGGTCGCGAACGCTTCCCGCAGCGTCTGATTGGCCTCCGCACTGCTGGTCACCAGTTGCCCGGCAACGGACCGAACCAGATCGTCGGCCGCAAGCAAGTCGTGCCCCGCGGAATTCGCGTGCACCAGCCGGCAGAAGCCATCAAGCAGGAAGATGCCGCAGGCAAGATTGTCCAGGACCTCCGCCAACGCCGTCGCCAACGTCAGTTGCGAGGTCATGGCACGGTTGATCAGCAACGCACGGCTGGCGTGCGGCACGATCAGCGAGAGGCGGTGCTTCATCACCGGATCCACCATCCGGCGGCCCGACAGCACCGTCATCATCACGGGGCAGCTCGCATTCGAATTCTCGAGCACGACGTTGGCCGCATCGCTGCAACCCTGCGGCCGCATCCATTCCTGGTAAAAGCGTCCACCCCGGTATTCATCGAAATTGACGAGATCCGGAATGCTGACGATCTGGCCGTGCGGCGGCAGGACTGTCAGCGGGTCGAACTTCGAATGCGTCGCGGAATAGAGCTGGATGTAGTGCGGGTCAGCCCCGCAATAATAGTGCGTGACGCCGAATTTGCTGATGGAATCCTTGGAAAACAGTCCGCAGGCCTGGCCGCCGACGAAGTCACGAATGCCGGTGACGACATTGTTCCACAGCGAAGGATCGAGTCCGGCATCGTAGATGGCTTCGACGAGATCGGGCAGCTTCCGCGGTCCGTGCATGGCTATAAATGGCCTATGTGATCAATATCACCAAGCATACCACAACCGCACTATGCGGCATCCTCCGATCGGAGGAGGCGCCGGCCGGGCAACGAACGGACATCCGTTTCGGGCGCTACTGATGCAGAGTCGCGATACAGCACCGCGGCGCTCACGCCTGATCCCAACCGACCTTGTCCGCATTCTCCGACCACACCGCGGCACGATAGATCTCGCGCCCGACGGCGTCTCTGACCCGGATGCAGGCATCGCGGTCGCGCAAATCGTCGCGCCAGACGAACAGGTGGCTTGCCATCTCGTTGGCCACCACGAGCGTCGCTTCGGGGCATTCGAACACCATGCCGCCCGGATCGATCTTCACGATATTGCCGACGATAAGATCAAAGAAAAAACGACGCATGCAATACTCCAACTGCGGGCGGCGCACGCCCGTGCCATCTCCATCGGCATTTGACCTGAAATTCAGCCGCGCGCGGTCACGACATCTCGCCGCTCCTGACGTCACTGGGCGTGGCGCCATAAGTCCGCCGGAAGCAGCGGTTGAAATAGGAGAGATCGCCGAAGCCGACATCGTAGGCGATCGAGCTCACCGTCCGCTCGGCGTATCCGGGTTCGCGCAACATGCGATGCGCACGCTTGACGCGTTGTTCGATCAGGAACGACGAGAACGTCTTGCCGTCGGCCTCGAACAGGCGTTGGAGATAACGCGGCGTCACGCCGAGCTCCTGGGCGACCGTGGCAACCGACAGGTCCTGCCGCCAGCAATTGTTGGCGATGGAGACTTTGGCCTTCTGCAGCCGTGCCGCCTTTAGGCCGCGCCGACCGGCCATCTCCCGCGGCTCATTGGTGGCACCGAGGACGATTGCCAGAAGATCGTGCAGATGCCCGACCCCGAGCTTGCGCAAATTGGGCATCGCGAATGCCTTCTCCCGCACCAGCGTCACCGCGTAATCGACCAGCAGCCGAAGTCCCGTTGAACTCTCCGGCATGACCCGCATCACGGCGTCATCGACATCCACGATCATCGGCGCCAGCACGCGTCTCGGCACACGCAGCGAGAAACAGCTACCCAGCGACAATCGCTCGAACGTCGTGACGTCCTCCGCGCTCGTCAGGACAGCCTCTCCGGCACGGAGGCTCAGATCGTGCCCTCGCTCGGATATCCCAAGCACGCCGGATCGATTCACGATCAGGGCCAGACTATCATCGCCATCGGCAATCAGGTGCTTGGTGCGAATGATCCGCGCTCCGCACAATCCTCCGATCAGCAATTGGGCTTCCGGCAAGACGTGGGACGTGAAGCTCGCCGCGAACGGCTTTCCTTCCCTCACCTCGACCTCCGCCTTTAACACCCCGCGACAGTAGAAATCGCGAAGCAGCGGGATACGCTCGTTTTCGGGAATTTCGTTCGTTGAAACATTGATAACGGAAAAATCAAACTGGGTCACTGCAATCCTCCAACCGACGAGCAGGTCCGGCCGCGCGCTGTCGTTTCCTCACACTCGCGTTCGACGCCGTCGCGGCATCTCTTCGCCGGCGCTCGCTGCTCTTCACTTTTCTAGAACGCGATATACGAAAGTCTCAAATGACTCGCGTCCTGCATTCGGAGGACACCGGAGCTCGGCTCATCACAATGGATTGAGATTGCGGCACATAGCCGGCGAACCATGTGAAATAAATCACAAGGCATCGTCACCGTCGTTCGTGCGACGCGCGAATGGAACGGCAAAGCCGGTGGCAATCTTGACCAAGTCGGCCTGCCTGCCGGCGCCAGTCTTCTCGAACAGGCGGCCGAGATGCGTCTTCACGGTCGTTTCGGCGATGCCGAGCTTTGCCGCAATGTCGGGAACGCCGCCAATCTCGATAATTGCCATC
Source organism: Bradyrhizobium sp. MI1.11 (assembly GCF_055811255.1). Taxonomy (NCBI): domain Bacteria; kingdom Pseudomonadati; phylum Pseudomonadota; class Alphaproteobacteria; order Hyphomicrobiales; family Nitrobacteraceae; genus Bradyrhizobium; species Bradyrhizobium sp. MI1.11. The sequence goes on along the minus strand of NZ_JBVVPM010000008.1, from coordinate 179,401 downwards.
AATACGCGCAATTCGGACGGTGTCAGCCTGAAGGCCGCAGCGATCGCATCGGCTGCGAGCCATGTCGCCGCCGATGCCTTCTGAACGAACAGCACCGTGGCTGCAGCATCTCGCGATGGAGTGCGATCGCGCTTCAAGGGAAAAGCGTGGAGCAGATAGTGCTGCCCATCAACTGATGTCGCAAGCTCGATCTGACGGGGGGCAGCGGAACGAGTTTCGTTGCCCGCATCGATTTCGCACAGGCCGCGGAATATTTTGTCCGTCTGGGTGTTGCGGGCCACGATCCGTTCACCGACCATTGCGAGCAGGCTGGCATCGGCGAACAGCCCGCGGGATGCTGCGTTGGCATGCACGACCCGGCCATCTGCGTCGAGCAGGCAGATCGCCGTGCTCAGCCCATCGAGGACATCGGCAAGGTCGTCCACGGTATGCGAGCGTGCCCTGATCTGCCGGCCCATGATTCTGGAACGCTGGAGGTGCGGAGCGAGCAGCCGCATGCGCTCGCGCATCGGCTCGTCAACGAGTCCGCGCGAGCGGTGGCGCAACACCTGCAGGATCGTGGTGCGTGTCTCCGACTTCTCGAGCGCGACGGTTGCAAGGTCAATCGCTCCTTGTGGTTCCACCCACTCGCGATAGAAGCTCGTTGCCAGGAAATCCGCCTGAGGCATGATGTCGGCTACGCCGATCGTCTGCTCCGCCGCGAGCGAGAGATGACGATCGAGCAGAGGGTCCAGCTCCACGTATCGGTCGCGATAAAGCTGGCGGAAGCGGGATTCGGTGCCAAAATGCTCGTGGATCTCGATCGAGAGCCGGGCTCTGTCCCTGGACAGGATGGTCGCGGCACATCCACCGACGAAATGCGAAACCTGTTCCAGCACCCCGCTGCGCAACGCGGGATCGACCGCCGCGTCGTAGATCTCGCCGACGAGGGACGAAAATCGATTTGCGTGGAGGATTGTCATCGGCCGGACGATGCAATCTGCCTATGGCTCGCGCGCGAGAGAGAGATCGCGATCCGGGGCCAGGCGGAGGAGACGGGCCGGTCAATCGCCGCCTTCGACGCGGAGAAAACGTTGGAACGAAATGCGGGAATATCGAACATCGTCCTTGCGTAACGTCAACCGCAGGATGCGGCTTGGACGTTTTCGCCAAAGACTAGGATAAATGCGAACAGCGCGCGGACTGTGTGCGATGAGTCACGTGTGCGATGCGTCAGGCGCCGGTCGCGCCGCAGAACCCTGTCGCCACCGATCCCGCCGGCCTCGCATCCGGCTCCGGCAACCTACTTGCGATTCTCCTCGCAGAATTTCAGCGCCGCCAGCGCTTCACCGGCACGCGGCACCTGTATCTCGATGCTGTCGTCGTCATCGTCCTCGAAATCGAGCGAGAGACGCTTGGCCCTGGACAGCCGGTCCATCATGGACTGATCGTATTCGAAAATGCCGCGCACGGTGGTCTTGTCCATGACCTCCCACTTGGCCTTCTTCATGATATCGGCGTCATCGGTTCCGACATCGGCTCGGAGGATCTCGCCCACCTTGTCCCAGTCCCAGCCGTCATAGATCATGACGATGACGATCGCCTTCTCGGAATAGGTGATGACGATGACGTAGTCCCGGTTCTCGTCTTCCTTGTCCTTGTAGCCGCGGCTCGCATTGCAATGTGCGTCCTGCGTGCGCTTCTCGATGGTCCAGTCGCCGACTTTGGATTGTTGCGCCTGCACCGGTCTTGCGGTCAAAGCGACTGCGCTCAAGGCGCCGGTCAGCAACCCGGCGGCGAGAAGAGATCGTTTCATGTCAGCCTCCAGCGTGTTCCCCGGACCGAGATGACCACCTCTGCCGGTGACCCGCAAGGGCTTCTGGCGGCTGCGTAGGGCGCCGACCCTGCCCTACTCCCGCCGCGGCACGATCGCGATCGGGGTGAAGGTGTAAACCTCCTCGCCGTTCTGGTTGAACATGGTCCATTTCACCAGCGCGATGCCCTGCGGCTTCGACTTCGACGGCGTGAGGCTGATGACCTCCCCGACCAGATGCAGGCGGTCATCGGGCCGTACCGGGATGGTCCAGCGCAGCCCGTCGACGCCGGCGCCGATCAGCGGATGCGGGCCGAAGGGGCGGGTCTGGATCGCGAGGCTCATGGCAATCGCGGCGGTGTGCCATCCCGAGGCAGCGAGACCCCTGAACAGGCTCCGCTTGGCGGCTTCATGGTCGAGATGCATCGGCTGCGGATCGAACTCGGCCGCGAACCGCTTGATGTCGGCCTCGGTGACGTGAACTTCGGGGGATTTGAACTGCATTCCAATGGTGAGATCGTCGAACCACTCGACCTGCGCCATGATTTCGCCTCGCAATGTGATGCGCCGCCTCGCGGCTAACAGGGTTGAGCAAGAGCGGGATGTAGCGGCTCCGCAGCGCACAAACTAGCCTGGGACTCCCCCAAGAAACCCGTTTCCAGATGCGACGAAACACGCCTGAAACAGATGGTCGGTTATCTAGTTGTCAAAATCATACAGGGACGGCCATCATGCAATTCTTCCTCGACCTGATCTGGGATTACTCCTGCTGTCAGCACCTCGTCGCCCTACCGCTGCAGGAGGACGAGCTATGATCGAACTGATCTCGGCCTTGCTTGCGCTTTGCAGCGTCGGCGTTTTTGCAGCGCACGCGGTAGATGCCTATCGCACCACACATTACTGATGGGCACTGATAGGCCCACCCTAGAACGGCCGCCGGTAGAAGTGCTCCGAATGTGTTGCCGGCGGAAACCTGTTGGCGAGCGCGAGAGCTCCCCTTTCGTCGGTCTCGAGCGCGATCTTCTGTGCGAGCATGACGTCGCCGGGGACGAGAAAGCCTGACGGGACGAAGCACCACCCCATCGTCGCATTTCCGGCCGCGTCGATCTCATGGACATTTGCGGCGGTGCCATAATGGATGCGATACGTCTTGCCGGTATCGCAGCCGACGACATCGAAATGCCGGTACTGCTCGAATTGCGCGCGCTGCGCCGGTGACAGCCATTCGGCCAGGAGCCGGCGACCCCGGGCATCCGGCGTGTTCTCGCCGAAGAAGCGCCGATAGAGTTCGCGTAGCGCATGCAAACGCGCACGCGCCGGCGCGCGGAGCCAGACTGCCGCGATCATGAGCAGCTCAGATCAACCGCCGACCAGGCGGGGATAGAACAGCGTTTCCTGCGCGGTCGGGTCAAACGATCGGATCCGGGTGACTTCGCCAGGTCCGGTTCGCAGCGCGGCGGTGAAGCCCGCTCCGGTCAGCTCCCGAAAGCGCCGTTCGGCCCGCGCCAGCGCTTCGGCATTGCCAGGATCAAACTCGTGGCGCGTGTCGCCAGTCTGGTCCATCACGATCTGGGTTGCCATGTTGAGTCTCCTCATGCCCAGCCCTGTTCGATCAAAGCAAACCTCGTGCCGTCGGTTCCAGTTGGCAACAACTTTCTCTTGCCCGCGCATCACGCCTTGCTGAGCAGGAGCGTGTCCAAGCGAAGTGGATGCCGGTTCGCCTGAGGAAAACGCGCCAAAACAAGGAGCCAGAGCCCCGTTGGAAACGGGGCTCTGGTCAGCGCGAGGCGGCCGTACCTCCGCCCTCATCGATCTGCCGTCCCATCAGGGCGATCGCCTTCTGATAAACGCCGGCGGCATTCCAGGCTTCGATGGCGGCGAAATTCGGCTCGCCCGGCTGGTAACCCGCTCCGGCACGCCAGCCATGGGCTTTCAGGAAATTCGCTGTCGAGTTCAGCGCATTGGCGGCAACTTCGAGATTGCCGGTGCCGTAGGCCAGGATGTTCTTGGGCATGAACTGGGTCTGACCGACTTCGCCGTGCATCGAGCCGCGGGTTGCCCCCGACAGCGTGCCGCGATCGATCAGCTTCAGCGCCGCATAGAGCTGCTCGGTGAAGAATTCGGGACGGCGGCAGTCATAGGCGAGCGTCGCAATCGAGGAGAGCATGTTCTGGTTGCCGCGCTGGCTGCCGAATCCGGTCTCCATGCCCCAGATCGCGATCAGCGGCCCCGGCGGGACGCCATAGCGCTGCTGGATCGAGGCGAACAAGGCGGCCTGCGAGTTCTTGAGCTGACGCCCCTTGGCGACGATGGTGGTGGCGCCGCGCTTGGCGAGGAACTGGTCGAGCGACAGCGAGAAGCTGCGCTGGCCGCGGTCGGCCGCGATGGTGGCACTCGCGTAATTGGTCTGCATCAGCGCCGCGAGCGCGGTCTGGCCGATGCCCTTGCCCTGCGCTTCCGCACTGAACTCGCGCTTCCAGGTCTCGAAGCCGGCCGACGAACTGCCGCATTGCGCGGCTTGGGCGGCGGGCGCCAGGCAGCCGAGCAGCGTCATCGCCCCGAAAACCGCCGCAGCTACAGTTCTGCCCCTGATCATGTCTAATGTCCTCTCTCTGGCGCGATCCAATGCCCGAGTTTACCCGGACGAAGGCGCCGACTCCATGGCGTGATCATACGACAGTTCCAGTCCATCCAAATTGCCCTCCTTGCGCCACTTGTCGAGCAGCCGCAGGAATGCCACCGGCCCGCGCCAATACTGGCTGTTTCTCGCCGCGATCGGATCGAACACGCCTTCATTGTTGTAGTAGCCGGGCGTGCATTCAGCGAGATAGGTCTGGCGGCCGAGCGCGGCTTTGACCACCTCCTCGACCCAGGCGTTCTCGGCATCGAGCGTCGGCTCCAGCGTCCGCGCTTTGCGCTTGCGCGCCTCGGCGATCACATAGGCGATGTGCTGCGACTGCTCGTCGATGATGTGCGGAAAGTTGGCGCTCTGGCCGGCCTGCACCATGACGATCAGGAAGCAGTTCGGGAAGCCGCGGCTGTAGAAGCCATGCATCGTCTTGACGCCGTCGCGCCAGCGCTCGGACAGGCGCGTGCCATCGCGTCCATAAATCTCGAAGCCCATACGACGGGCGTAATCGGTACCGACTTCGAAACCGCTGGCATAGATCAGGCAGTCGAGTTCGTAGGCGTGGCCGTCGACCACGACGGCATTCTCGGTGATGCGATCGACGCCCTGTCCCCTGGTATCGACGAGATGCACATTGGGACGATTGAACGTGTCGAGATATTCGTCGTGGAAACACGGCCGCTTGCAGAAGGCCTTGTACCAGGGCTTTAACGCCGAAGCAGTCATCTCATCCTTGACGATCGCATCGACGCGCGCCCGGATCTCTTCCATCTTGCGATAATCAGCCTGCTCGATGACCTTGAGCGCCTCCTCGATCGAGGTCACCGGCTGGGGCTGGCGGCGCGGCGCCAGCAGGATCTCGCCGAGCAGGCCGGTCCAGCCGTCCTGCACCAGATCCTGTTCGAATGGCTCGCCCGAGATCACGGCGGTGAAATTGTCCATGCGTTCGCGCTGCCAGCCAGGCCTGAGCCCCTGCGCCCAGCTCTGATCCGTCGGGCGGTCGTCGCGCACGCCGATCGCCGACGGCGTACGTTGGAAGACGTAGAGCTCCTTGGCCGAGCGGCCGAGATGCGGCACGCATTGCACGGCGGTGGCGCCGGTGCCAATGATCCCGACGCGCTTGTCGCCAAGACCGGTCAGACCACCTTCGGCCGTGCCTCCGGTGTAGGCGTAATCCCAGCGGCTGGTGTGGAAGCTGTGTCCTCTGAAGCTTTCGATGCCGGGAATACCCGGCAGCTTCGGACGGCTCAACGGGCCGCCAGCGAGGATGACGAAGCGCGCGCGGATGCAATCACCGCGATCGGTCTCGACCAGCCAGCGTGCCTCGTACTCCTGCCATTCCATGCGCGTGATGACGGTCTGAAACAGAGCGCGCTCATAGAGGCCGAAGTGACGGCCGATGCGGCGCGAATGTTCGTAGATCTCGGGTGCTCGCGCATATTTGCGCACCGGCATGTAGCCGGTCTCTTCCAGCAACGGCAGGTAAATGTAGCTCTCGGTATCGCAGGCCGCACCAGGGTAGCGATTCCAGTACCAGGTGCCGCCGAAATCGGCGGCCTTTTCCACGACCCGGAAATCATCGATGCCGGCTTCGCGCAGTCGCGCGCCACACAGAAGGCCGCCGAAGCCGCCGCCGACGATGAGCACCTCGTTCTGTTCGCTGACGGCCTCGCGCGCGAATCCGGAATTGGCCCAGGGATCGTCGAGATAGCGCCCGAACTCGCCGGTCATCTCGACATATTGCGCCTTGCCTTCGGCGCGCAGGCGCCGATCGCGCTCGTCGCGATAGCGCGCACGGAGTGCGTCAATGTCGAGTGTAGATTCGCCGGCTGCACCGGTCTTGTGTCTTTCCGCTGACATTCATTTCCTCCCGGGCGGAAACTGCTTCGCCGGCAGCTCGCATCACTTAGCCCTGAAAAAGAGACGCATGCAATCACGTCCCTCGCTTTTTACGTGAACGTCGCGTGGCGTTCCGCTAACCTCAAGCGCACATCACAAGCGCACGCCATGCAACGACATGGCGGTCCGGAGGAGACGATGCAGGGATTGATGATGGACATGCCGCTCCTGATCAGCGGCCTGATCCAGTATGCGGCCGATTATCACGGCGAGGCCGAGGTCGTCGCCCGCGAGATCGAGGGCGACATCCATCGCTACACCTATGCCGACGCCCATCCGCGCATCAAGCGCATGGCATTGGCCCTCAAGAGGCTCGGCATGATGCCCGGCGACAGGGTCGGCACGCTGGCCTGGAATACGCACCGTCACTTCGAGATGTTCTATGCCGCGCCGGGCATGGGCTACGTGTTGCACACCGTCAACCCGCGGCTGTTTCCCGAACAACTCGTCTACATCGTCAATCACGCCGAGGACCGCCTGCTGTTCATCGACCGCGCCACGCTGCCGATCGTGGAGGCAATCGCGCCGCAGCTCACATCGATCGAAGCCTATGTCGTGATGTCCTCGCGCGAGCGGATGCCGGAGACCAGGCTTGCCAACGTCCATTGCTACGAGGACCTGCTGGAGAACGAGCACGACGCCGGCTTCGTCTGGCCGGAGTTCGACGAAAAGTCGGCGTCCACGATCTGCTACACCTCCGGCACCACCGGCAATCCGAAGGGCGTAATCTATTCGCACCGCGCCGCGATCCTGCAGACCATGGTCTCCTGCAATTTCGACTTCCTGCCCGGGCACCTGGAAGGCGTGCGCGAGGTGATGATGCCGATGGCGCCGCTGTTCCACGGCAACGGTTGGAACATGCCGTTCACCGCGCCCTATACCGGCTCGAAGCTGGTGCTGCCCGGCCGCAATTACGAGCCGGACAAGCTCTACGAATTGCTCGAAGGCGAGAAGGTGACGCTGTCGGCGGGCGTGCCAAGCTTCTGGCTGATCCTGCTCGACTGGCTCGGACGCACCAGCAACAGGTTCTCGACGCTTCGTGCAACATTGTCGTCTGGCTCGGCGCCGCCGCGCGCGATGGTCGAGAAGCTCAAGCGTGAGTATGACATCGACTACATCCAGGCGTGGGGCATGACCGAGGCGCTCGGCTGCTCAATGCCTGGCCTGCGGCCGGGCTCCGAGCATCTCGACGACAAGGAGAGGTTCGACCGCCGCCAGGTGTCCGGCCGCGCCTGTTTCGGCACCGCCTTGCGCATCGTCGACGACGGCGGCAACGAGCTGCCGCGCGACGGCAAGAGCGTCGGCCATCTGCGCGCGCGAGGACCGTGGGTTGCGTCCGGCTACATGAAACTCGAAGAAGGCCTGGACCGCGACGGCTGGCTGATCACCGGCGACATGGCCGTGATCGACCCCCAGGGCCACGTCACGCTGACCGACCGCTCCAAGGATGTCATCAAGTCCGGAGGCGAATGGATCTCCTCGATCCAGCTCGAGGACGTCGCCTTGTCTCACCCCGATGTGCTGCAAGCCGCCGTGGTCGCGATCAACCATGAGAAATGGCAGGAGCGGCCTCTGCTCCTCGTCGTCCGCAAGAAGGGCACGACCGTCGACGGCAAGACGCTGCTCGACCACATGCGCCCCAAGATCGCGAGCTGGTGGATGCCCGACGCCGTCGAATTCATGGACGAGTTCCCGATGACCGGCACCGGCAAGGTGCTCAAATCCGCGCTGCGCGAGAAATTCAAAGAGTATCGCGTCGCCTGAGCCGATTGCGCACCGGCCTGTCCATCGATTGAGGAGACCAAAGATGCTCTACTCGATGTCCCCCAAAATCGTTGAGCTCAAGCGCAGGCTCGAAAGTTTCATGGACCGGCACATCTATCCGAACGAGGAACGCTTTTATCGCGAGGCGGAGGAGCTGGGCCCCTGGAAGGTCTATCCGGTCGTCGAGGAGCTGAAGCCGCTGGCGCGCGCCGAAGGCCTCTGGAATCTGTTCCTGCCGGACTCCGGCTACGGTGCGGGCCTCACCAACCTCGAATATGCCCCGCTCTGCGAGGTCATGGGCCGCTCGCATCTCGCGCCCGAAGTCTTCAACTGTTCGGCGCCCGATACCGGCAACATGGAGGTGCTGGAGCGCTATGGCACGGAGAACGACAAGGAGCGCTGGCTGAAGCCGCTGCTCGCTGGCGAAATCCGCTCCTGCTTCGCCATGACCGAGCCCGCCGTCGCATCGTCCGATGCGACCAACATCGAAAGCTCGATCGTCCGCGACGGCGACCATTACGTCATCAACGGCCGCAAATGGTACACCACCAACGCGACCGACCCGCGCTGCAAGATCTGCATCTTCATGGGCAAGACCGATCCTGACAATGCGGACCGCCACAAGCAGCAATCCATGATCCTGGTGCCGATGGACACAGCGGGCGTCGAGGTCAAGCGTCCCCTGCCCGTGTTCGGCTTCTACGGCGTGCCCGACCGTGCCTCCGAGGTCGTCTTCACCGATGTGCGCGTGCCCAAGGAGAACATGCTGCTCGGCGAGGGCCGCGGTTTCGAAATCGCGCAGGGACGCCTCGGCCCCGGCCGCATCCACCATTGCATGCGGCTGATCGGGCTCTCCGAGCGCACACTGGAGAAGATGTGCCGCCGGGTGCGCAGCCGCGTCGCCTTCGGCAGGCCGGTTTCCGAGCAGACGGTGACGCAGGAGCGAATCGCTGAAGCCCGCATCATGATCGAGCAGGCCCGGTTGCTGACGCTCAACGCCGCCCACGCGATGGACACCGTCGGCAACAAGGTGGCGAAAGCCGAGATCGCGATGATCAAGGTCGCTGTGCCCAACATGGCCTGCCAGATCATCGACTGGGCGATCCAGGCCCATGGCGGCGGCGGCACGTCGAACGATTTCGGATTGACGCAGGCCTACGCGACCGCGCGCTTGCTGCGTCTCGCCGACGGCCCGGACGAGGTCCACAGGAACCAGATCGCGCGGTTCGAGCTGAAGAAATATTCGAACGCGTAAAACACTGCACTCGCCGGAAGCACAGTGCCATCTTCCCTTCTCCCCTTGCGGGAGAAGGTGGCGCGAAGCGCCGGACGAGAGGTATCTATCCGCGGAGACAGACCCCTCACCCGAGCGAGTCTGCGTCCACCAGCGGAGATGCCCTCTCCCGCAAGGGGCGAGGGCACAATGACACGCAGCCGATTGCAACCAGCGCCTTGGCGCCCTCGCCTCAGTTGACCACGTACACATCCGGATCGAAGCTGGAGCTCGGCTTCTTGAAGGCGTTGCGCAAGGCGCCCGACATCGGGACGTTGTAGTTGAGGCCGTTCGGCGGCGTCGGCGATTCCAGCCACTTCTTGTAGAGGACCTCGATCTCCTGGCTGGCGTACAGCTCTGCAGTCGCGCGGTCGGCGAGCGCCTTGAACGGCGCGTCCTCCCGCCGCAGCATGATCCCGTAAGGCTCGGGCTTCGAGAACGTCTCCTCGCTGATCATGAACAGCTGCGGCTCCTTCGAGCGCGCGATCGCGACCGCGAGCTGCACGTCGTCGAGCGCGTAGGCCTGGGCGCGGTCGGTTTCCAGCAACAGGAAGGCCTCGGCCTGGTCCTTGGCCGGCATCACGTTGATGCCGAGATTGCGCTCGGTGTTGACCTTGGCGAGCTGCGTCAAATTGACCGAGCCGGCCACCGCGGTCACCGCTTTGCCCTTGAGATCGTCGATGGTGTTGATCTTTGCGGCTTTCTTGGCCGCAAATCGCGTTGCGCTGAGGAAGTGCGTGTTGGTGAAGGCGACCTGCTTCTGGCGATCGGCATTGTTGGTGGTCGCCGAGCAATGCAGGTCGAGCGTCCCGTTGACCATCAGCGGAATCCGGTTCGACGACGTCACGGCGAGAGTGTCGACCGCGATGTCGGGCATGCCGAGCTGCTCCTTTACGGCATACACGATTCTAAGGCAGATATCCATGGCAAAGCCGACCGGCTTCTGGTTGCCATCGAGATAGCTGAACGGGACCGAAGCCTCCTGATAGCCCAGCGTGATCTTCTTGGTCTCTTTGACTTTCTGAAGCGTACCCGACAGGTCTTCGGCGGAGGCGGCAGTTGCAAGGCATGTGAAGGCCAGGACAACAGTGGGTAAACGCATTGGGAACTCCTCGAGGAGGCTCGCGCCTCCATGCCGGGCGCAGCAATCGCACCGTTGATAACGCAGGGGCGCGGCAGCCGCCAGACGAGCTTGCGTCTACCAGCTATCGCGGCTTGCGATATGGTGACCGGCCGTTTGTCTCTGTGGAGTCAGGGCAGCTCAAGCGCCAGGATGGCGCTTACGCATCGATACCGCGCTGGACCAGGATGCGCTCGGCGCTGTCGTTCCAGACATCCATCTTGGTGATCTGGCCATTCCGGACCACGAAGCGGTCGACGTAGCGGTTGCCCTCGAATGAGGTCCCATCTTTCCATTCGCCGTAGAGCGTGCCGACACTATAGACCACGGTCTCGCCGTCGCCGGGGCAGACGTCGAACCGATCCATCTTCTTCTTGACCCAGCGGTAGCGCTTGGCGTTGAACCCGGCCGGGCCCCGCGGATGATCGAACTCGCGCCCGCCGGTAAAGGTGATCACCGTGCCCGGCGCCATATAGGCCGCCGCGGCGTCCGGATCGGGGATCATCGACGCCGTGAGATAGGCTTCAACGATCTCGGCGTCGGACGACGGACCGGCTTCGGCTTTTGCGGTAGCGGACATGGTCATTCTCCCGGGGGTGCGGAATACTAACGCCGCTCTCGGGGAATACGTGCATATATTTTGAACATTTCCGTCGCTACACTGCCGACAATCTGGAGCCGCCAAACGCGGCCGAATGCACTAAATTCCTTCCCCAAGAGCCATGACAACGCAACCCGCCTTTGACCTCATCTTTCGCAACGCCTTGCTGCGTGGTGCCGCCGACCCGATGGACATCGGCGTCACGCGCGGCCGGATCACCGCCATCGAACCGACGCTCGCCTGCGAGGCCGTTGAGGTCGATGTCGGCGGGCGTCTCGCCCTGCCCGGCTTCGTCGACAGCCACATCCATCTCGATAAAGCCTGCCTGCTAGGCCGCTGCGGGCATGATCACGGCAGCGTCTCCGAAGCGATCCGCGCCGTCTCCGGGATGAAGAAGGATTTCTCGGTCGAGGACGTCTACGCGCGCGGCGCCCGGGTGCTCGAACGTGCCATCGTCCACGGCACCACGCGCATGCGAACCCACGTCGAGATCGATCCGCGCATCGGCTTGCGCGGCTTCGAGGCGGTGAAGGCGCTGAAGCGTGACTATGCCTGGGCGATCGACCTGTCGCTCTGTGTCTTTCCGCAGGAAGGCCTCACCAACGATCCCGGCAGCGAGGAGCTTCTGATCCAGGCGCTGCGCGACGGGGGCGCGGTGATCGGCGGCTGTCCTTACACGGACACCGATCCGAACGCCCATCTCGCACGCATCTTCGACCTCGCCGAGGCGTTCGACGTGGACGTCGATCTCCATCTCGATTTTGATCTCAATCCCTCCTGGTGGCACCTCGACGAGGTCTGCCGGCAGACCGAGCGGCGCAACTACGGGGGCCGCGTGGCAATCGGCCATGCGACGAAGCTCTCCGCACTGCCACCGGAGCGGCTGAGGGCCGCCACTGCGCAACTGGAGAAGGCCGGCGTAGCCGTCACCGTGCTGCCGGCAACCGATCTCTATTTGATGGGGCGCGAGGCGACCCACAACGTGCCACGCGGGCTGACGCTCGTCCACAAGCTCGCCGGCGACGGCGTGCTGTGCTCGATCGCGACCAACAACGTGCTCAATCCCTTCACGCCGTTCGGTGATGCCTCACTGCTGCGAATGGCGAATTTCTACGCCAACGTCGCGCATGCCTCGGTCAACGACTTCGATACCTGCCTTGATCTCGTGACCGAGCTGCCGGCGCGGCTGATGAACCTCGGGGATTACGGCATCGAGGTTGGGAATCCGGCCGATCTCGTTGTGCTCGACACGCAAGACAGCCGCTTCGCCATCGCCGAGCTGCCGGATATCGTGATGGGCTTCAAGAGCGGCCGACAGACTTTTGCACGGCAACGGCCCACTCTATTTCGCCCTGGTTCCTGATCCGCTCTCAATGCATATCTGCATTGAAGGGCGTCTGATTCCCCCGCAGCTTCCGTTCGATGTTACCGCCCATCGTTCCGCAATTCCGAATCCGGTAGATTCCCGGATAGTAGATTCTTGCTGATTCTCGATAGCTGCGCGCATTGCAAGTCCCGCGGTGCCCGTCATAGTAGGATCGGCACTGATGTCTGCATTCAACGGGGAAGCATCGACATGTTCAGCGCATTCAGCGGCATCGAGCACCAATCCAATCGAGCGAGAACGCCCAGCGAGGCCGCGGTGAAGCGGCTCGACGGCATCGGGCACGTCCTGTCGGACCTCGATCTGGCGGGCGTCCGGACACAGGATGAGCTAACGCGCATGCTCCTGACGCTCGATACCGCCGACAAGTGTATTCGATCGATCCGCGCAGAATTCCGGACCGAAGCCGCGAATGATCGGCTGGCCCGCAAGACGGAAGACCTGATGGCGTTGATCGAACGCGCCCGCGACGAGCTCACCGGCAGTCGCACGGCAAAGTCCTGAGCAGGAGCCGCCCTAGCTCTCGCGATTGATCTTCGCCAGGATTCGGTCCGCCTCGGTGCGCCAATCAGCGCTGCAGGCGAACTCCTTGGTGCCTTTCGTTCCGAACAGGCCCTCATCGGCGAGGTCCGCCACCCAGGCCTGCCGCTCGGCGGTGCCCTGCGCGGACCACGGCGTCAGCCCCGCTTCACGCACGGTCTCGGCGACCTCGCGTACTTCCTCGGCGCGGCGGCGGCCATGCTCGATCACGCGCTGGAAGCAATAAGCGCCCTGCTTCTCCCAATCGATCGTGGGAAAGGTTTCCGCCAGCGAAGCCAGTACCGCATCCTCGACGCCATAGGCGCGCGCGGTGGTGAAGCTCTCGATCACCATGGCTTCCAGGCCCTTGATCATGATGCTGCGACACATCTTCACCGCCGAGGAAACCCCGAGCTTGTCGCTCGCAACCTTTGCCGCAAAACCGATCGCGTTCAAGAGCGGCTCGAGTTCCCTGGCGTCGGGACCACCGAGCAGCAACGGCACCTTGATGCGATAAGGCGGCACCGACGTCATCACCGCGCCCTCGACATAACGTCCGGCGGCCCCATCGATCAGCGCGGCAGCGCACTGCTTGGCGCCGGGAGACGCCGAATTGAAATCCAGGAACCAGGTGCCTTGATTGATCGCGGCCGCGCAGGCCTCTGCCACCGGCACGGCCTGGCTCGCCGTGACCGCGGAGATGATGAAATCGGACTTCGCGGCCAGCTCGGCGTGAGACACCGCCAGCGCCACACCGAATTTCGCCGCATGCTCCATCAGCGGTGCGCCCTGCTCGCCCCCGAGCTTGATGTCAAAGGCTGTGACCGTGATGTCCTGCTGGCGCAAATCCTCGGCCAGGATCCTGCCGACCTCGCCGTAACCGACCAGTCCGATCTGCCATCGCCTGGGATCGCCCGCCATCAGTTCAGTCCTCGTGTTGTTGCGTCGAACAGCTCCTCGACAGCATAGCGGCGCGGGATCAGCGCCTGCTGGAACGCGTAGTCGACGATCAGCTCCAGCGACCTTCTGTTCGCTTCGATTCCGAACGGAACAAGGTCCGGCGTTGCCGCAGGCCCCGCCTGCGCCTTGTTTTGCTTGAGCAGATCATAGACGCCCGAAACCACGTCAGGACGCGATTTCGCCAGCTGCTCGGTCACGACCACGAGATGGTTGACCGGGACCACGCTGCGGCGCGCGTACCATATGGCGGCTTCCGCGGCCGGATCGGGGAACAGCGGCCTCAGTTTCGGATCGCTCGAGGCCTCACCGAGGACGGCGTCGAGCTCGCCGTCGAGCAGCATCTGCAAGATCTTCTTGCCCTTCGGCGCGCGCTCGGTGGTGTCGACATATTCGGCGACGTGCGGATCCTCGAAGGTGACCCAGCGGATCTTGCCGAGGTTGACGCCGTAGTCGTTGGCGAGGATGCCCCTGATCCAGGCTCCGGTCGTGGTCGTGAAGGAGCGGATGCCGATGCGCTTGCCTTCCATATCGGACGGCCCAAGCGTTCCACGCGCAGGATTATAGAGCGCGTAGGAGTGCTGAAAGCGGCCGAGCATGGCTGCAGGCAGCAGCACCAGCGGCTTGCCATGCGCCTTCGCCATCAGATAGGTGACGATTGCCATCTCGCAGACGTCGAAGGCCTGCTCGCGCACCATCGGTTTGAACGCAGTGTTGGTCGGCGTGTATTCGATAAAGTCGAGGTCGAAGCGGTCGGAGCGGAGCTCGCCGCTCTTCACCGCCTCGACATGGCGGTGACTGCCGAGCACGGCCTTCAGCTTGAGACGATCCATCGGCCCACTCCGCTTCTCGAGAGCATGATCCGGAAAAGTGTGAAGCGGTTTTCCGAATAGATCATGCTCAAAAAATACTACGCTCAGACATCCTCGGGATCGTCGACGTAAACGAGCCCCGCTTTCGCCAAGGCCTCACGCATGCTGTACATGTCGAGGCCCAGCTCGCCCGAAGCCAGCCGCTTGCGCTTGCCGCCTTCGTCGGCGTTGCGCTTCTTCGCCTTCTCGGCGACCTCGGCTGCGTAGCGCTTCGGCACGACCACGACGCCGTCGTCATCGGCCACGACGATGTCGCCGGGATCGACGTTGACGCCGGCGCAGACCACGGGGACATTGACCGAGCCAAGCGTCGCCTTCACCGTGCCCTTCGCCGAGACCGCGCGCGACCACACTGGAAAGTTCATCTCGTGCAGCGCTTTGACGTCGCGGCAGCCGGCATCGATAATCAGCCCCTGCACGCCGCGCGCCTGCAGCGAGGTTGCGAGCAGCTCGCCGAACATGCCGTCGGTGTTGTCGGTGGTGCAGCCGACGACGAGAATGTCGCCCTTCCTGCACTGCTCGACCGCGACATGAATCATCCAGTTGTCGCCGGGTTGCGCCAGCACAGTGACGGCGGGACCGGCAATCGCGGCGCCAGCCCAGACCGGCCGCAAATACGGCTTCATCAGGCCGAGCCGGCCATAGGCCTCGTGCACGGTCGAAACGCCGTACTCCGCCATGGCGGCGGGATCGGCGCGCTTGATGTTACGAACGACGACGGGCTTCATGCCAGCTCCTCCGCTACCGTCGGGAACAGCCGCTGATAGGCCTCGCCATAGGTCATCGGCACGCCGGTGTTACGGCTGCCCTGGATGCCGCGGTTGAGCGCGACGCGCTCGTAATAGCCCCATAGATGCTTCTGCGCAGCGAGGACCTGGAACGCCTCGTACTTCCCCTTCCAGACCTCGTCGATCTTGAGGAGCAGGTCCGGCTTGTAATTGCATTGCTCCGGCTGGTGCGGCTCGAACAGAAACACCGGCGGTGCAGAGTATTTGTACTCCGCGCCGGGCTTGTGGCCCATCGCCTGCGCGACCACGCGGGTTTCCTGCGCGAAATGCGCCGCGTTCGGATGGTCGAAATTATAGGGGTCCTCCAGCGCATGCGTCAGCACGAAGCTCGGATTGAGCTCGCGGTAGATGTCGACCATGCGGTTGAAATGCGCCTCGGTCAGCTTCAGCGGATAGTCGCCGCAGTCGAAGAACTCGATCTCGGCGCCGAGCAGTTTTGCAGCACGCTCCGCCTCGTCCTTGCGGCCGGCCTTGACCGATTCCAGCGTCGCGCCCTTCTCCTTCCAGGCGAACTGGCTCTCGCCGCGCTCGCCGAAGGACAAGCAGACGATCTTCATGCGATAGCCCTTCTTCGCATGCAGCGCGATGGCACCTCCAGCGCGCCAGACGAAATCGCCCGGATGGGCCGTGATCACGAGACCTGTTTTCATGGGACAAACTCCCCTCTTCTGTTCGTCAACGTCATAAATTCATCGAGCCGCGGCCGCGGGCTCCTCGCCGTCGAGCACCCGTCGCAGGCGCTCGTGATCGAGCGCGCCTTCCCATTTGGCAATCGCGATCGTCGCGACCGCGTTCCCGATCAGATTGGTCGGCGTCAACCCCTGCGACATCAGGCGGTGGATGCCGAGCACGAGCGCCACGCTCGTCACCGGAATGCTGCCGGTGGCGGACAGCGTTGCCGCCAGCACGACAAAGGCGGCGCCCGCGATGCCCGCCGCGCCCTTGGAAGTCACGAGCAGGATCAAAAGCAGCTCGATCTGTTCGGTGAGCCCGAGCGGCGTGTTGGTCGCCTGCGCCAGGAACACCGAGGCGGCGGCGAGGTAGAGACAGGTGCCGTCGAGATTGAAGGAATAGCCGGTCGGGATTACGAGGCCGACGACACTGCGCTCGCAGCCGGCCTGCTCCAGCTTGGTCAGCATCCGCGGCAGCACTGTCTCGGACGACGTCGTGGCGATGCAAATCAGCAACTCTTCCCAGATGTAGCGGATCAACTTCAGCAGCGAGAAGCCGCACAGCCGCGCGACTGGACCGAGCGCCACGACGATGAAGATCACGCAGGTGAGATAAAAGCCGCCCAGCAGCTTGCCGAGCGAGGCCAGCGATCCCACGCCGAACTTGCCGACCGTGAAGGCGATGGCGCCAAAGGCGCCGATCGGCGCCGCCCACATCACGAAGCCGACGACGGTGAATACCATTTTGGCGGCGATGTCGATGAGATAGACCAGCGGCGCGGCGCGCTCGCCGAGCTGCACCAGCGCAAATCCGCACAGTACGGCGATGAAGAGCACCTGGAGGATGTTGCCCTCGGCAAAGGCGCCAATGAACGTCGCGGGCACGATGTTCATCAGGAACGGCACGAAGCCGATCACGCCGGTCTGCTTGACATAGGGTTCGATCGCGCTGGCATTGATGGTGGCTGGATCGATGTTCATGCCGACGCCGGGCTTGAGCAAGTTCACCGCAACAAGGCCAATGATCAGCGCAATCGTGGTCATGATCTCGAAATAGACGATCGCCTTGACCGCGACGCGGCCCACCCGCGCCATGTCGGCCATATGGGCAATGCCATGGACGACCGTGCAGAAGATGATCGGTGCGATCAGCATCCGGATCGCCTTGATGAAGGCGTCGCCCAAAGGCTGCATCCTGGCGCCCGCCTCGGGATTGACGATCCCAAGCGCGACGCCGGCGGCCATGGCGATGAGCACCTGGATCCAGAGCTCCTTCCACCAGGCCCGTCCACGCGGCTTGTCGATCGCCAGCGCCGTCATCGCTCGAACTCGAACAGCCGCGCTGGATTATCGACGAGGATCTTCTGCTGATACTCCGGCTCCGGCGCGAACAGCGGGATCAGGTCGACGAGGTCGCCGTCGTTCGGCATCGCCTTGACGTTGGGATGTGGCCAATCGCTGCCCCAGATGACGCGGTCGGGCGCGGTCTCGACGATCTTTCGCGCGAATGGCACGGCGTCGGTGAACGGCGGACCGGCCGATGACACCCGCTCCGATCCGCAGATCTTGACCCAACACTTCTCGTCGCGCTGCATCAGCTCGATCAGGATCTTGAACGGAAGCTGATCGAGCCCTTCGGACGCCTTCACCCGTCCCATATGGTCGATCGTGTAGCTCAGCGGCAGCCTTGTCAGCATGTCCGCATATTCAGGCAGATCGATCGCGTCGAAATGCAGGTCGATGTGCCAGCCGAGCGGCGCGACCATCGCGACGATGCGGTCGAACACACGCTTGTCGGGAACGCCGCCGAGATGGTGGACGAAATTGAAGCGGCAGCCGCGGAAGCCGCCCTCGTGCAGCACTCGGAGCCCGCGCTCCGTGATGGTGTCATCGATATTGGCAACCGCGCGATAGGCGCCGTTGCTCTGCGCGATGGCGTCGAGCGCCACCGTGTTATCGGTGCCATGCACACTGGCATTGACGATGACGGCACGTTCGACGCCGAGCTTGGCATGCAGCGTGCGGAAATCGGCGAGCGGCGCATCGGGCGGCGTGTAGGAACGGACCGGCGCGTAAGGGTATGTCGCGCCGGGCCCGAAGATGTGGCAATGCGCATCGCAAGCCAACTTCGGCAGCTTGAACTTCGGCGTGCGCGTGTTCGGATCGGGCGGCGGGATGGTCGGTGTGTACATCATTGCCATCGGATAAACCGCCGAACGAGACCGAGTGTTCAAGTCTTGCTGCTGACGACCGGTCGTCGCCGTGCCGGTGCAGCCTGATCGAGCGCCGGCGCCTGGAACGCGGCCACGGTGGCTTGCACCAATTGTTCGATGGCGCTTGCGGCATCGCTGCCGTCGGCCTCGCCGCGCGACAAGCGCGAGACGCGATCCGGCGTCACCAGCGAGTAGTAGAGCGCGCCGAGCAGGAAGTGGCTGCGCCAGACGATGTCGGTGCGCGAAACGTGCGGCAGGCTTTCGTGGATCGCGTCGATGAAGGCGTGGCTGGTGTCGTCAAACGTCTGCGCGATGATTTTCCGCGCGACCTCATTGCCCTCCGCAGACATCACCGCGCGCAGCCGCGTGAACCGCGCTCCGCCCCCGGCAAGATCGCTGCCCGAGGTGAAGGCCGGCACGACATAGGCCCGCACCACCGCTTCGAGCCGGTCCTGGAGATCGCGCACGCGTTTGGCGGCCGCGAGCAGCTCGGAACGGCGCAAATTCATTGGCCCGCAATGGCGCCGATAGATCTCCAGCAGCAGGCCGTCCTTGGTCTTGAAATGATAGGTGACGCTGCCGGGATTGGCGCCGGCGGCCTGTGCGATATCGCGGACCGACACGGCGTTGAAGCCGTTGGTGGCGAACAGCTCCTCGGCCGCGGCGAGAATTGCCTCGCGCATGTTCGGCTTGCGGGCCGTTTCCTTGCTGGCGGGGTTGCGCGTCATGTGATTTGTACTATCGTACAAAAGATCAGGTCTCGTCAACAAGCACCATAGGCGGCGTCCGGACGGCTCGAAAGACCGACGGGTCCGCGCGCAGACGCCCGCAAGGAGTGCTGGAAATGCTGGGTTTGAACAAGAAGATCGGCAGCTTGATGCTGGGTGCCGGTCTGCTGCTGGGAGGCGGCGGCGCCGAGGCCGCCGACAACTATCCGAGCAAGCCGGTTCACATCCTTGTCCCTTATGCCGCCGGTGGCGCGGTCGACGTGCTCGCGCGCACGCTCGCACAGGCATTGGCGAAAACCTGGGGCCAGCAGCCGGTGATCGACAACCGTCCCGGCGCCGGCGGCATCGTCGCCTCGCAGGCGCTGACGCAAGCCGCCCCCGACGGATACACGCTGATCCTGGTCGCGAGCGGTCATCTCCTCAATCAGTTCATCTATCCGAGCGTGCCCTACGACACGTTTAGGGATTTTACCGCGATCACCGAAGTCGCTTCCTCGCCGCTCGCGATCGTCGTCGCCAAAGACAGCCCCTGCAAGACGCTCGGCGATCTCCTCGCTGCGGCGAAGAAGGACCCTGACAAGCTCTCCTACGGCATGTCGGGCAACGGCACCTCGGCGCATCTCGCCGGTGAGCTATTGAAATATATGTCCGGCACCAAGATCGTCGCGATCCCTTACAAGGGCGGCGCCCCCGCGCTGACCGCCGTAATCGCCGGCGACATCCCGCTCAGCATCAATCCACTTGCAGAAGCCATCAGCCAGATCGAAGGCGGCCCGGTGCGCGCGCTCGCAGTAACCTCGGCCGAACGCTCCAAGGCGCTGCCCAATGTTCCGACCGTCGCCGAGTCGGGTGTGCCGGGTTACGACGTCTCCGTCTGGTGGGGCGTTCTCGGCCCGGCGAAAATGCCGCCGGAGATCGTGGCGAAGCTCGAAACCGATCTGAAGGCGGCGTTGCAGGACTCGAACGTACTGTCGACGCTCGGCAAGATCGGCGCAGCCCCGGTCGGCTCCTCCTCCAAGGATTTCGACGCCTACATGCATGCCGAGGCGACCAAATGGGAGCCGGTGCTGAAGGCCGCCGACATCCGCGCGCAATGAGGTGCTTCGCATGAGGACCGGCGCGCTCGACACGATCCAGCAGCGAGCGGGCTTGCGCGGCGCGACGAAGGCGGCGCGCGAGTAGGTCAATTGCGTGCGCTCGCCCGCCTCTTCTCCGGCGGCGCGGGACGCCGCACGAAATCGGCGTCATCGTCGCCTCCCCCCGACGGGATCAGGATCGCGCGCTCGCGCGGCAGCGCTTCCGGCATCTCGTCGCGGATGAAGGCGATGAGCTTCTCTCTCATCTCGCAGCGCAGGTCCCAGGACTGTGGCGCGTTCCTGGCGCTGACGAGGGCGCGAAGCTCGATGGTGCGAGCATCCGCGTCGATCACCTGGAGATTGACCACCTCGCCGTCCCAGAGCTTGGATTCCTTCACTGCTTCTTCCAGCCAGCGCCGGATCCGCGGAACGTCCGCGCGGTAGTCGACGTGGAGCGCGATCACGCCGATCAGGGACGCGGTGTCGCGGGTCCAGTTCTGGAATGGTTTTTCGATGAAATAGGACAGCGGCACCACCATGCGGCGCCAGTCCCACAGACGGATCACGACATAGGTCGAGGCGATGTCCTCGACCCAGCCCCACTCGTTCTCGATGATCACGGCATCCTCGATGCGGATCGGCTGTGTGATCGCGATCTGCATGCCCGCGATCAGATTGCTCAGCAGCGGCCGGGCGGCAAGACCGACGATGATACCTGCGGCACCGGCGGAGGCGAACAGGCTGACGCCATATTGCCTGACCGAGTCGAACGTCATCAGCGCGGTAGACACTGTGATGATGACGATGATGATATCGGTTACGCGCTTGAAGACGCGGACCTGGGTGACGTGCTTGCGCGCGACGAAATTCTCGGTGACGTCGCGAAAGTTCAGGAGATACCGTGCCGCGCTCATATCCACGATCCGGATCGAGATCCAGCCGATCAGCGCGATGAAAGCAACGACGAACAGGCGCGTCAGCGGCGTGCGGAAGGCGTCGTCCAGCGGCGCGAGCGGCAGCACCAACGCCACGGCGGCAAGACAGACGGCCAGCTGAGCAGGGCCCGCCGTGCGTTCGATGAACACGCTCAGGAGCGGGAGACGGGTTCCGAACGCGCGGTTGAACAGCCAAACCGCGAGACGGTAGATCGACAGGGCCATCAGGATCGCGCCAACGACCAGACACAGGCCGACGAACCACGACGGTATCCACCCGAACATCCTGTCGATGTCGGCCAAAAGGGTCTGCCGATTCATTAAAGTCCCCGTATTTGCATTCGCGCTTGCCGTTCAACGCGTCGCAGCGTGGTTCGCTCCCCCGCTCTGTGCAACGCAGCATCCCTCTGGTGCAATCATCGCCGAACTGCGCTATTTGTGGTCAATCATGACTCGACGGACCGGCAGCGCCGATCTTCCCCTTCACACCGGCCGGGTTCCACCCTGGCTGGCCACCCGCATGTCTTCGCTCGGCGCGATCGTCACGCAGGCGATCGTCCATCATTACGGGCGCGATGCATTCCTCCAGCGGCTCTCGCACCCGTTCTGGTTCCAGTCCTTCGGCGCCGTAATGGGAATGGACTGGCACTCCTCCGGCATCACGACGTCGGTGATTGGCGCGCTGAAGCGGGGTTTGGGCCCGCTGCAGGATGAGCTCGGAATCTACGTCTGCGGCGGGCGCGGCCAGCACTCGCGCAAGACCCCGGACGAACTGATGCAGCTCGGCGACCGCGTCGGCTTCGACGGCGCAATGCTCACGCGTGCGAGTCGCCTCGTTGCGAAGGTTGACAGCGCCGCGGTCCAGGACGGCTTTGACCTCTACCTGCACGGATTCTTCGTCACCGCCGACGCCAAATGGACGGTGGTGCAGCAGGGCATGAACGGCGACAAGCGGCAGGCCCGCCGCTATCATTGGCATTCCGAGGCACTGAAGAGTTTTGTCGACTCACCGCACAGCGCGATCGACGGGCCGCTGCAAGGCGAGATCGTCAACCTCACCGATCATCGCGCTGATATCTCGCGCTCCGCGCAGCTCGAACTGTTGAGTGATCTCGGCCCCGATCGCATTCTTTCCGAATTCGAGCGGCTCACCGGGACTGCGCCAGAGCCCGCGCAGGCGATGCTGCCGCACCTGATCATGCCCGCGCATCACGACGTCCGGCCAAAAGATGTGTTCGCGCGCCGCCTGCACGGCACACTCGCGGCCGCGGCCGAGCGCGGCCCGGTCGACTTTCCGGAGCTGCTGCTGACGCCCGGCGTTGGCGCGCGCACGGTGCGTTCGCTGGCGATGGTCGCCGAAGTCGTGCACGGCGCGCCCTACCGCTTCAACGATCCCGCCCGCTTCTCGCTTGCCCACGGCGGCAAGGACCGGCATCCCTACCCTGTTCCAATCAAGGTCTATGACGAAACCATTCGCGTGCTGAAGGGAGCGATTCAGAACGCAAAGCTCGGGCGCGAGGAAGAGATGCAGGCGATCAAGCGCCTCGACGACCAGGCGCGGCGGCTGGAGCGCACCGCGCACGGGCCATCGGTCGATACGTTCATCGCCGGAGAGCGTGCCGCCTCGCCCGATCTCGACGGCCGCTCCGTGTTCGGCTGGGAGCGCGATCTCGGGCCGGCAAAAAAGCGGACCGGCTGAAAACCGGTCCGCGAGTTCAGCGGAAAGGAGCGCCGCTCTCAGGTCTCGTCGCTGCCCGGCTCCTCATCGAGTCGGTTGGCCGAGTGATCCTGATATTGATCCGTCTGGATCGACTTGCCGTCCATGCCGCGAATGTCCGAATGCTGCTTCTTGTCGCGGTTCGAAAGGACCATGTTGTCGCCGATCTTGTCCTTGGACACGTCCGTCATGGCGCCGGTGCCGTCGCCCTTGCCGTGCATGCCCGATCTGAAATGCGTCTTGCTGCCATGACCACCTGGCATCTTTTTCTCCTCTTGCTTTGATCGCCCGTGAGGCTCAGTGCTTCTGCTGGGCCGGCGTCGGTTTCGGGGGCTTGTGGCCGCTCTGGCCGGTGTCGTTGTGCTTGTTGTGGTCGCTCTCCTGGTTGAGGCCGCCCCGGCTCACCGGAAATTCACTCTGCCGCGCCTCGGGTCGCGCGCGATGGACGGCCGTGTCCTCCGGATTGTGGCCGATGGCTTGGTCAAGCTCTCGCGCGTCTGGAACATCCGGCTTGCGCTCGAGGATGCGAACCTGTTGCTCGTGGGTCTTCTTGCCTTGCATGCTCGTCCTCCGGAGCTATCGGTCTCGTCGGTGCGTGCCACTGCGCGCGACGTCCTTGTCGATGCCGCCAGTGGCGTTCACGTCGTTCTCGACGTCGCCTTCGATCGTGTTCTCGCCCAGGGCGTCCTCGAGGTCCTCAGGCGAGATACCGGCCATCGTTGCGCCCTTCGATCCGCCGATCAGGGGATTTTCGTGCAGATCCTTTTCGGTCGGTGCGTAGAGTTTGGGTTGCCTATTGGTCATGCCTCACCTGCCTCCGCCCTTTCCGGCCTCGTCATGCCTGTGGTGTGAATCGTGCTCGCCACCTCCGCCGGAGACGCGGCTGTGGTTGCGCTGCGGGTCGTCCGCCGGTGGCTTCTTCACTTCGAGCGGTGCCTTCGCATTCTCATGCGAAGCGCCAGGTCCGCCCTGACGGATGCTGTTCGGTGTCTTGGTGGATGTCGACATGTCACCTCCTCAGCGATCCTGCTGATAGCCTTGGTTGGTGGTGTTCTGCTTGATGTTGCCCTGCTGCCCTTGCTGGTCTGGATTTTGCGCACGCTGCTGGCCGTGCGGGGCAGTCGAGGACACTTGCTTGCTGTCGCCGGTTCCCTTTGGGCTTTGGTTCTCGGCCGGAACAGGTGGCATCTTGCCGGTCATGATGCTGTCTCCTGTTGTTGATCTGCGACATCGACCGGAGGAACTCATCGCGGCTTTCGATGTCGCAAAAACAACTAGAGCAACGGCATGCCGTTCCTACCGACGAGTGCAGAGAAAATTTTCCGCAAGGCGTAAGTCTCAGCAGGCCACTGGCTGGGAACGAACCGTCATCGATCCAGCTGACGCTGTCGCCTGTGCTCCGTGGCCGTCGGGCACGACAGGGAGGTTCGCGATCGCACGCATGCCCGGTCGCTTGCGCCAGTGGATCTGAGACACGTCCACAGCAAAACCAAGTTTCGGCCATCGCACAAACAGCGCTTGCAAGGCACACGCTGCCTCGATCCGGGCAAGTTGATGACCGAGGCAGAAATGGATGCCCGTTCCGAAGGAAATGTGACGGTTCGGCTTGCGCGCGAGATCGAGGCTGTCGGGACGATCATGCGCCGCCGGGTCCATGTTCGCCGCGGCGAGCATCACCATGACGCGATCGCCCTTCTTGAGACGCACGCCCGCGAGCTCGATATCCCGCCTCACATAGCGCGGCTTGGAGAACTGCACCGGCGACACGAAGCGCAGGAATTCCTCCACCGCAAGCCCGACGCGGCTCCAGTCCTGTGCCAGCCAGTCGCGGACGCCAGGATTTCTGAGGAGCTCGTAGACGGAACCGCTGATGAGATGCGTGGTGGTCTCGGAGCCCGCCGCGAGCAGCAGGAACACCATCGACACCATTTCGTCCGGCGTGATCTGGCCGCCCTCGCGCTCGACCTGGACCAGCTCCGAGATCAGGCCCTCGCCGCCCCGCGCGCGCGCAATCTGAAGCTGCCGTTCGAGGTAGGCTCGCATCTTGCGGAACGCGAACAGCAGCCGGAAGAAGCTGGCGACGTTCGTGAGCGAGGACATCGTATTGGCCCAGGCGATGAAGCGAGGGCGATCGGCCAACGGCAACCCAAGCAGCTCGGAGATCACCGCGAGCGGCAGGATGCGGGCATAGCGCTGGACGAGATCGGCCGGGCTTCCTGCCAAGAACAGCTCGTCGGCGAGACCCTCCGCGATGGCGCGGATACGCGGCTCCATCGCGACGATCGCGCGGCGTCGGAACGCCTCGTCCACGATGCTGCGCAGCCTTGTGTGGTCAGGCTCGTCCATCGTCAGCATGTTGTTGGCGATGGTTCTAACGTAGTTCGGCATCCACCAGCGCAAACCTGCGACGTCGCCATCCTCCTTGCGCAGCGTGAAATTGCTGCCCTCCTTCAGGACTTGCGCCGCGGCCTCATAGGTCGTGGTGATCCAGACATCGCCGACGAGAGGAAATCGCACCGCGACAACAGCACCGGACATGCGCAACGTCGCGATCGCCCTGGGTGGATCGCGAAAGAAGGCCTCGCTGGTGAAATCGAGGCGTGGCGCCATGTGATCACCGAAGCGGTTGATGGCGTCTCACCGAGATGGTGCACGACGCCGCCCGCGCAAGGGGTGCGGAACCTGCGCTTCGGCGGTGCAGGCGTAGAGAGACGAATCTACCCCCGCCCCGGCGAACGCGGGCTGATCTTGCGCTGCTGCTGGTTGGTGTAGGCGTCCCAATTGCTCCAGCTGCCCTTGCTGAGGCTTTGCAGGTCGGTGGTGAGCGGACGGCGCGTGCGCTTGTCGTGATCGGCGATGGCGCGCTCGGATTGCGCGATCTTGCGCCTGAGTTCCCCGACCGCCTTCTGGGTTTGGCCGTTCCGTTTCGAAGACGCGATCTCGCCCATCGTGAAGCGCGCGGTCTCGAGCGCCTTCAGCTCGGCGCGGTTCTTCTTCAACTGAACCCGGTGCCAGGCGATGTTGCTGTCGCTGTCCGCAACCATGTGGGAACTCCGCTGATTCGTTCCCACAGTGTATCGCGCGCCGAATCGGCGCCGCAACGGGCGTCCGGCGGCGAAAATACGGTCTTATTGCGCGAAAATTCCGGGCCTAGCGTTCGGCGAAGGCCTTTTCGACCACGAATTGGGCCGGCTCGCCGTGATTGCCCTCGACAAGCCCTCGCTCGCCGAGGAGCACGCGGGTATCCGCCACCAGCGCCGGGCTGCCGCAGATCATGACGCGGTCGTGGGCGGCTTCCAAGGCCGGCAGGCCGATGTCGGAAAACAGCTTCCCCGAGGTGATGAGGTCGGTGATGCGGCCGCGATTGCGGAAGGGATCGCGCGTCACGGTCGGATAGTAGATCAACTGACTACGGATGTACTCGCCGATCAGCTCGTCCTTGGGCAGCGTCTCCGTGATCATCTCGCCATAGGCGAGCTCCTTCACGTGCCGGCAACCGTGCAGCAGCACGACCTTCTCGAACCGCTCGTAGGTTTCGGGGTCCTTGATCACGCTTAGGAACGGCGCAAGGCCCGTGCCCGTGCCGATGAGGTAGAGGTTGCGGCCGTCCTCCAGATTGTCGATCACCAGCGTGCCGGTGGCCTTGCGGCTGACGATGATCTCGTCGCCTTCCTTCAGATGCTGGAGCCGGGAGGTGAGCGGGCCGTCCGGCACTTTGATCGAGAAGAACTCCAGCGTGTCCTCGTAATTGGCGCTGGCGACGCTGTAGGCCCGCAGCAGCGGCTTCTCGCCGACCTTGAGGCCGATCATGGTGAATTCGCCGTTGCGGAAGCGGAAGGTCGGGCTGCGGGTGGTCTTGAAGGAGAATAGCGTGTCGGTCCAGTGGTGGACGCTCAAAACGGCTTCCTGATTGAAATTGCTCATCTCACCCTTCCGTGGTGTGTCGTGGCGGTTTTCAAGGCGGCAGCTATGCGTCGTTTGTACACGATCATTTGTATACTAATGAATAATCCGGCTTGATCCCGGGGTCAAGGCTGCCCAAGATCGGAAGCGTTGCAGTTAAGGATAAGGACCCATTCCATGGCGCATGACGCACCCCAGGCCGCCGGACCCTCGAAGCTCGTGATCCGCAATATCGGCCTGATCCTGTCCGGCGCGCTGGAAAAGCCGATCCTGGACGGCGACACCATCGTCGCCGAGAACGGCAAGATCACCGCGATCGGCCGCTTCAAGGACCTCAACGCCGAAGGCGCGACCACCATCGTCGAGGCCAACGGCACCACGGTGGCGCCCGGCCTGATCGACAGCCATGTCCACCCAGTTGCGGGCGACTGGACGCCGCGCCAGAACCAGATCGGCTGGATCGACAGCAATTTGCATGGCGGCGTCACCACGATGATTTCCGCCGGCGAGGTGCACATGCCCGGCCGCCCGCGCGACGTCGTCGGGTTGA
The DNA here is from genome assembly GCF_055811255.1 of Bradyrhizobium sp. MI1.11. Lineage (NCBI taxonomy): Bacteria > Pseudomonadati > Pseudomonadota > Alphaproteobacteria > Hyphomicrobiales > Nitrobacteraceae > Bradyrhizobium > Bradyrhizobium sp. MI1.11. The sequence goes on along the minus strand of NZ_JBVVPM010000008.1, from coordinate 152,010 downwards.
AGGCGATGGCAATCTTCGCCCAGCGCGCATTCTGGAATCTGCGGCCTGGCGGCGTGAAGGTTCACGCCGGCGCGCCTGTGATCGAGTGCGAGATGGTGGAGGAGGACTTCAAGGAGTTGGCCGCAGCCGGCGTCAAGCTGCTCGGCGAAGTGGGCCTGGGCGGCGTCAAGGACGGCCCCACAGCGCGAAAAATGGTCGGCTGGGCCCGCAAATACGGCATCCAGAGCACGATCCACACCGGCGGTCCCTCGATCCCCGGCTCCGGATTGATCGACAAGGACGTGGTGCTGGAGGCCGACACGGACGTGGTTGGCCACATCAATGGCGGCCACACCGCGCTTCCCGACGACCAGATCCGCTGCATCTGCGAGGGTTGCAAGCGCGGCCTCGAGCTCGTCCACAATGGCAACGAGCGCTCGGCGCTGTTCACGTTGCGCATCGCGCGCGAGATGGGCGATCTGCACCGCGTCATCCTCGGCACCGACGCGCCGGCCGGCTCCGGCGTGCAGCCGCTCGGCATTCTCCGCATGGTGTCGATGCTGTCCTCGCTTGGCGACCTGCCGGCCGAGGTCGCGTTTTGCCTTGCCACCGGCAACACCGCGCGGATGCGCGAATTGGATTGCGGCCTGATCGAAGTCGGCCGTTCCGCCGATTTCGTCATCATGGACAAGGCGCAGCATTCGGCCGGCAAGAACATCCTGGAGAGCGTCCAGCTCGGCGACCTGCCCGGCATCGGCATGACCATCATCGACGGTATCGTGCGCACCCAGCGCAGCCGCAACACTCCGCCGGCCGGCAGGGTACCGGAGGTGGTGGCGAAGTGACGCAGCCGGAGCGGCTCGCCGCTCCGCGCGGTCCCTCGGGAAAAGCAGATCACCCAATCAACGGCGCTTAGCGATTTCACAACGCACGTAGGTCTGGCGCTTGCCTTGCCCGACCGGGCTGTTGTCCATCACCAGCTTGCCATCAGCGGCAATGGAAACCCGGGGACTAGAGCGATACTTCTCGCCCTCGCCTTCGCAGGCGAGCTTCATTTTCCAGCTGAGCTTTCCATCGGCGGTGATCTCGCTGGCGCGGCACCTGGTCTCGTACCAATAGAGGCGGTTGCCGCCCTCGATGCTCATGCGGTTGGCGCTGTCCTGGTCGCGGCAATCCTTTTTGGTTGACGCCCAGAACCCCTCATAGGCTTGCGCCGCGAGGGCTGGAGCACACTGGCCCGCAAGCACCGCGCTCATACTCAGAACCGTCGCAAACTGCGTCGCCGCTCTCATACCGAAAAACCTCGACAAGACCTTCATCGAGGTTAGTCGCGCCTCACCGCAGCTTGTTCAACAGCGCCATCAGCATCTCGCGCTCCTTTGCCTCGAGCGGCGCCAGCGTCTCCCGGGTGATCGCGAGCGCATTCGGCGCGACCTTTTCCGCCAGCTGCTGGCCCGCGCGCGTCAGGCTGACCAGAAGCCGCCGTCCGTCCTCGGGATCCTGGCTGGTTTCGGTCAGGCCGCGCGCCGTCAAACGATCGATCACGCCCTTGATGGTCGCCACATCCATCGCCGTCAGGCGCCCGAGCTGGTTCTGCGAGCATGGCCCGGCCTCGGCGAGCTTCGACAGCGCCGCCCATTGCGTCGGCGTAATATTGGTGCCGATCTCGCGAGAGAAGATCGCGCTGTGACGCTGCCAGACCTGTCGAAGGATGAAGCCAACCTGCTCATCGAGCACGTAAGGCGGCTTTGCCGGTTTGACGCTTTTCTTCGCCGCGACGCTTCTCGCCATCCGCTCCCCGCCCCCTACAACGACAAATGTGCGTCGCGGATATCCGGACGCGCATCGAGCTCGGCCATGGTGCCGCCGAAACAGATGCGGCCGCGCTCGATGATATAGGCGCGATCGGAGATCAGCCGCGCAAAGTGCAGATTCTGCTCGGAGACGACGATGCTGACGCCCTCCTTCTTCATGGTCAGGATGGCCTCAACCATCTGCTCCACGATCTTCGGCGACAGGCCTTCCGAGGGCTCGTCGAGCAGCACCAGCGACGGATTGCCCATCAGCGTGCGTGCGATGGTGAGCATTTGCTGCTCGCCGCCGCTCATGCGGCCACCCGGGCGATTTTTCATCTCGCCGAGGTTGGGGAACAGCGAAAACAGCTTGTCGCGGGTCCAGTGCGGCGCGTTCGGGCGCTTCGGCTGGCGGCCGACTTCCAGATTCTCTTCCACCGTCAGATCGGTGAAGATACGCCGCTCCTCCGGCACGTAACCAAGCCCATCGCGCACGATCTCATGCGTTGGACGCGCCGAGACATCCTTGCCTTCGAACATGATCCGTCCTGAGCGCTGCGCGACGAGCCCGACGATCGAGCGGAACGTCGTCGACTTGCCGGCGCCATTGCGGCCGAGCAATGCCACGACTTCCCCCTCGCCGACCTCGAAGCCGATGTCGAACAGGATATGGGCCGGGCCATAATGACTATTGAGGTCTTGCACCGTGAGCTTCATGCCGATGCTCCCTCGCGATGCCCGGCATCGTATAGCAGGCCCTCGCCAAGGTAGACCGCCTGCACCTGCGGATTGCCGCGGACCTCGGCCGGCGAGCCCTCGGCGATCAGCGTGCCGCGGTTGAGCACGATGATGCGATCGGCGTGCTCGAACACCACGTCCATGTCGTGCTCGGTGAAGAGAACGCCGATCGATTTTTCCCGGGCGATCTGCGCGGTCAGTCGCATCAAATCGACGCGCTCGCGCGGCGCCATGCCGGCGGTCGGCTCGTCCATTAGCAGCAACTTTGGCTGGTTGGCGAGCGCGACGGCGAGCTCGAGCCGCTTGAGATCGCCATAGGCAAGCTCGCCACAAGGGCGATCCGCATAGCCGCCCATGCCGACCAGTTCGAGCAGTCGCCCGGCTTCGCCGCGGTCGAAGTTCGGCGCCGAGCCCCAGAGATTGAACAGCTGCTTGCCATGCGAGATCAGCGCGACCTGCACATTCTCGCGCACCGTCATGGTCGCGAAGGTCGCGGTGATCTGGAAGGTGCGGCCCACGCCCATCCGCCAGATCTCGCGCGGCTTCCTGCCGGTTGTGTCCTCGCCGAGCAGGCGGACGTGGCCGGTGTCAGGCTTGTTCTGTCCGTTGAGCATATCGAAACAAGTGCTCTTGCCCGCGCCGTTCGGTCCGATCAGCGCCAGGATCTCGCCTGATCGCAGCGAGAACGAGACGCCGCGCACGGCGTGGACGCCGCCGTAGGATTTGGTCAGTCCTTCGACCGCGAGAAGTGGGGGGGCGACGCTCATTCGGCGGACTCGATCGGCTTGGCAAGCAAGGGGGAGCCCGGCGGCGATGCCTTCCTGCGGCGCTGCGCCAGCATCTCCAGCATGCCGACGATGCCCTTGGGGAAGACGACGACGATCAGAACGATGAAGCCGCCGAGCACGAGTTTTGACAGATCGGTCTGGCTGACCAGCCAGATGTTCAAGGCCTTGTAGACGATGGCGCCGATCACCGCGCCCGACACCGTCTCGACGCCGCCGAGCAGCACCATGACCAGCGCATCGACCGAGAGCGAGATGCCGAGATTGTCCGGGAAGACGCTACCCTTGAGGTAGGCGAACAGCGCGCCGCCGATGCCCGCGGTCGTGCCCGCGATCACGAAGGCCGTCCACTGGATGCGCTTGGCGTTGATGCCGACCGCTTCGCTGCGCAGCAGCGAGTCGCGCGTTGCTCTCAGCGCATAGCCGAATGGCGAGAACACCATTGCCCGCAAAGCGATCGTCACGAGCGCAGCAACACCGAGCGACAGCCAATAGAAATGCGATGGGCTCGCGGCCCAGCTCGCGGGCCAGACGCCCAGGATGCCGTTGTCGCCGCCGGTGACGCTCACCCACTGGAACGCGATCGACCAGACGATCTGCGCGAAGGCGAGCGTCAGCATCGCAAAATAGACGCCCGAGAGCTGTACCGCGAAGAAGCCGAACACGGCAGCGCCCATGCAGCCGAGCAGCGGACCGAGCAACAGGCAGACGATCATCGGCAGCCCCGCCATCTTGGCGAGGAAAGCGACGCCGTAAGCGCCGAGGCCGAAATAGGCGGCGTGGCCAAAGGACGCGAGCCCGCCGACCGACATCAGGAAGTGCAGGCTGACGGCGAAGATCACGGAGATCGCGATCTCCGAGCCGACGGTCAGTGCATAGTTGCCGGCGAACAGCGGCAGCGTCGCTGCGATGACGAGCGCTGCAAGCGCAGCCAGCCGCTCATTCGACGTCAGCGGCCGCCAGGGATTGACGGTGAGACCCGGCGTCTTGCGCGCGGGGGCCTCTGGTTTGCCGAACAGGCCCCAGGGCCGCACGATCAGCACCGCCGCCATCACCAGGAACACCAGGATGATGGAGATTTTGGGAAAGATCAGGATGCCGAAGGCGTTGAGCTCGGAGACCAGCACCGCCGCGACGAAAGCACCGATGATGCTGCCGAGGCCTCCGATCACCACGACAACGAAGACCTCGACGATGATGCGCAAATCCATCGCATGATGCACGGCATCGCGTGGGATCTGGAGCGCACCGCCGAGAGCGGCGAGGAAAACGCCGACCGCAAACACGCTCGTGAACAGCCATTTCTGATTGACGCCGAGCGCTGCGACCATGTCGCGGTCCTGCGTCGCTGCGCGCACCAGCACGCCCCAGCGCGTGCGCTGAAACAAAAGCCAGAGAATGCCGAGCACGACCGGGCTGAGCACGATCAGGAATAAATCATAGCTCGGGATGTTTTGGCCGAAGAAGTCGATCGCCCCCTTGAAGCCGGGTGCACGGCGCCCGACGAGATCGTCCGGGCCCCAGATCAGGACGACGAGGTCTTCGACCATCAAGGTCAGGCCGAAGGTCGCAAGCAGCTGGAACAGCTCGGGCGCGTGATAGATCCGCCGGAGCAGCACCATCTCGACAATGACGCCGATCACCGCCACGGCAAGCGCAGCGATGACGATCCCGCCCCAGAAGCCGAACGTCCCCGATAGGCGCTCGGTGAGCGTGAAGGCGATATAGGCACCAATCATGTAGAAGGCGCCGTGCGCGAAATTCACGATCCGCGTCACGCCAAAGATGATCGACAGGCCCGACGCCACCAGGAACAGCGACGCTGCGCTGGCGAGACCGGTCAGAAACTGTACGACATAAAAGGCCATCGGCGGTCCGGGTTAGTGTTGCATCACCTCTCCCCGCTTGCGGGGAGAGAGAGCTTCGTAGGGTGGGTTAGCGCAGCGTAACCCACCTCTTCTGGTTCTGCGGGTACAGACCGTGGTGGGTTACGCCTCCGGCTAACCCACCCTACGGCAGCGGAGATCAATCCTTCGGACGCAGCTTCTCGACTTCGGCATCACTTGGCAGATAATCCGCGCCCTTCTTGTAAGACGAGTCCACCATCACGCCCTTGCCGTCCTTCAGCGCGGTCTTGCCGACATAGGCACCGAGCGTCGACTGGTGATCGATCTTGCGGAAGGTGATCTCGCCCAGCGGCGACGGCATCGACAGCCCTTCCGCCGCAGTGATCAGCTTCTCCGGATCGGTCGAATTGGCCTTCGCCAGGATCGCCGCCGCCGACTTGATGGTCTGGTAGCCGACGATCGAGCCGAGGCGCGGATAGTCGTTGTACCTGGCCTGATAGGCCTTCAGGAACGCGTCGTGCTCGGGCGTCTTGATCGAGTACCAGGGATAGCCGGTGACGATCCAGCCCTCTGGCGTCTCCTCCTTGAGCGGGTCGAGATATTCGGGCTCGCCGGTGAGGAACGAGACGACCTCGCGTCCCTTGAACAGGCCGCGGGTGTTGCCTTCACGCACGAGCTTCACGAGGTCCGCGCCGAAGGTGACGTTGAGGATCGCTTCGGGATTTGCCGCGGCAACCGCCTGCACCACCGGGCCGGCGTCGATCTTGCCCTGCGGCGGCCACTGCTCGTCGACCCACTGGATGTCGGGCCGCTTCTCCGACATCAGCTTCTTGAACACCGCGACCGCGGACTGGCCGTATTCATAGTTCGGCGCAATCGTCGCCCAGCGCTTTGCCGGCAGCTTGCTGGCTGCTTCCACCAGCATCGCCGCCTGCATGTAATTGGAGGGGCGCAGTCGGAACGTGTACTTGTTGCCCTTCGACCAGGTGATGGCGTCCGTCAGCGGCTCGGCCGCCAGGAAGAACACCTTCTTCTGGTTGGCGAAGTCGCTGACCGCAAGACCGATGTTCGACAGGAACGTACCCGTCAGCATCGCCACGCCCTCGCTCGACACCAGCTCGTTGGCCGCGGTCTGCGCATCCGCCGGCTTGCCGCCGTCGTCCTTGGACACGACGATGAGCTTCTTGCCGTTGATGCCGCCGGCTGCGTTGATCTCTTCGACCGCGAGCTGCCAGCCCTTGCGATAGGGCTCGGTGAACGCCGGAAGCAACGAATAACTGTTGATCTCGCCGATCTTGATGTCTTCCGCCAGGGCCGAATGAGCCATGCCGCTTGCCAACAGCGCGAACGCCGCGCCGACAAAATAGTTCTTTGCTCGCATCCCAACCTCCACTTTTCTGAAAAGATTAACGCAGTCCGTCTTCGCCCTTGATCTCCGCAACGGTCAGCCCGCCGACGCGCGGCAAAGGACGGCCGCTGTCGGTGACGGCGACCGCGACCATGATCTCGTTGGCGCGCGGCGCGTCGTTGATCTGCACTTCCATGCCGTCGAAATGACTGCGCACGAAGGCTGCATCCTTGTGGCCCAACGGAATGTCCAGCGTCGTGCCGGGTCCACTGCGCTTCTTCGACGACGGGATCAGCGCAGCGCCCTTGCCTAGCACTTTGCGCACCGGCGCACCCATTTTCGGGTGAAGGATGGCGGCTGCATGCTCCAGCTCGCCGTTTTCGCCGACGGCCGCGGCCTTGCCATAGCTCTGCGCCTTGGACCCGTCGATGCCAAGCGCCGCCACCGCGCGCTTCGACAGCAGCTCGCCGAGCTCCTCGCCGATCGCGATCAGCGGCGAGAGATCCTCGACATATTTTCCGGCAAACGGGTTCTCGATCACGGCGATTGCCGCCGCACGCCGCGTCGCCGGCGAGACCTGGCGGCCCATCTCCATCTGCGTCTCTTCGACAACGGTGACGATCTTGCGGATGATCGCGCTCATGATTTTTTCCTCGAGCCGCTTCCCTGTTCAGGCATGAACCGCGTTCTCTTGTACAAGCGGGCGCGATCGTTGCCGTTCAATATCCTTGGTCCCGATGACAAGCATATCACCACAAAGCTGCAACACGGCACCCTCGATCAATCCGCGATCGAATAATTGCCGTGCACATTCCGCGCCAGATTCGAGCGCGGTGGCGATCTCGTTCTGCGACAATCCACCAACGTTGCGGGTCACGAGCCGCGCGCCGAGATCGCTGTCGGGCTGAAGCTCGCACGCTGGCTTTCGGATGATCGCCGAATGCCCCGGCAGATCGACGGCATTCGCAATGATCGTCGCGGCGGCATCGGCTTGCGAGGCCGTTCCGGCCAACACGGTCACCGCATCGGCAATCCCGAGCGAAAAGCTGCGGCCGTGCCTTCCGCTGGTCGCAATGCCCCGCACGGTATCATCGGCATCCACCCTGATTGTCCGCATCACGCCGCCGCGATCGGGCCGGTCCATCAGGCCGACCGAAAAATGCTGGCCGTCGCCGAGATGCAGGGCGATGTCGCCGCCATTATTGACATAGGCTCGATCGAGCGCCGCAGCGTTCAGCATTGCGCCGAGAATCTCCTCCGCCACGCCGCCGGCAACCGCCGCCATCGGCGTAATGAAGTCATCAGCGGCATAGGGCGCCACCGCGGCGTGCATGCGGCGCGCCACGACGCCTACCAGCAATGTCCGCTCCGGCTCAGCTGCCGCCCGCAGTTCTGGCAGTTCCGCGCAGAGCTCGTCGAGCAAACCCGTGAAGCGCCGGGCCGCAGCCTCATAGGCCGCGCGCACTGCGTCGGCAGCCCCCCTCGCCTCGACGATCAAATCAATCGGTCCATCCTGCAAATGCAGCCGCCGGCCATCAGACAGCAACGCGATTTGCGGGAGCCTTGTCATGCCCGAGGCCCCGGAATCGGGTTCTGCCAGGGCAATTGGCGGACATCCTCGCCGCCCTGAACTTCGGAGAGCGGTTTCACATAATCCATGTGCCCGCCGAGTGCCGCATAGTCCGACAGCTTCATCGTGAATTCGATGGGCGCGACCAGCGCCGGCGTCGGCACGTAACCAAACGCCCCCGCCGGCATCTGCGTCACGTCGACCATGTAGGTGATGCCGCCGCCCGGCCAGACATAGACCGGCGCGCCGCCACTGGTGACGCGCGTCAGGGCGTCCTTCACCGAGCGCGTCAGCCGCACTGGATTGTCGGTCACGCCCGCCCGCAAGGAACCACCGGCGCCGGCCATGAACAGCACCGTACACAGCGCTGGCTCGCAATTCTCCTGAATGCGCTCGACCGAGAACTTGAGGTCGTCAGGCATTTCGGTCTCGACCGGCTTCAAGGCTTCGTCGAGCACGTAATAGGACGAATGCTCGCCCGTCGTGGAGACCATCAGCATGGTGAGGCCAGGCTTGGCCTCCTTCGCGTCGAACGGTCCCAGGATTGCGAGCGGATCGGAGATATTGGTGCCGCCCCAACCCGTGCCGGGATCGGCGACCTGGAAATAGCGGCCGGGCGTCGAGCGGCGCCCCTTCATCTTGATGCCGGTATCGGCGATGTCGAGCAGCTTGCCGGCCTGGTGCTCCGAGAGCACGCCGGTGATATGGTCGTCGACCACGACGACCTCGTCGACCTTGCCGTGCCATTGCTTGGCGAACATGCCGATCGTCGCCGAGCCGCAGCCGACGCGCATGCGCTCTTCTTTCATGCCGTTGACGATCGGCGGCTGGCCGGCTTGCACCACCACGCTCGCGCCACCGTCGATGGTGAGTTCGACCGCCTTGCAATTTGCGAGATCCATCAGCGTGTCGCAGGTGACGCGGCCCTCCTTCTTGGAGCCGCCGGTCAGATGATGCACGCCGCCGAGCGACAGCATCTGCGAACCGTATTCGCTGGTGGTGACATGGCCGACCGCCTCGCCTTGTGCACGGACGGTCGCGGTCTCCGGCCCGAGATAGCGGTCGGTGTCGATCTTCACCTTGATGCCGCAATAGGAGAAGATGCCCTCGGTGACGACAGTCACCATGTCGACGCCGTCGACCTCGGCCGAGACGATGAACGGCGCCGGCTTGTAGTCGGGATAGGTCGTCCCCGCGCCGATCGCCGTTACAAAGGTGGAAGGCTCGTGGACGATCTTGCCGTCCCAATCTTCGGTGCGGCTGAACGGAACGAGCTTGCCGCCATGCGACACGGTGCGCTCCAGGATCACATGCGGATCGACGCGGACGAGCTTGCCTTCGTGATTGGCATAGCGGTCGCAGGCGCCCGCCGCGCCCGGCTTGATGTAGCACATCACCGGACACGCATCGCAGCGGATCTTGTCGATGGCGGCGCTCGTAGGTTCAGTCACCATGTCAAAGCCAGCCGACAGTGCAGTTATCATTTGTACACGAACGATGTTGCGCGCCCTCCCGATGGCTGTCAAGCGGCGGTGCGGCGCAAAACATACGCCTGCCGCATAAAACCTCATTTGCCTACCCGCCCTGTCCACAAAGAAGGCATTCGCGCTGCACTGCGGCATGCACGGCTTGCACGTTTGTGTACAAACGGTATCGTCGCAACGTAGATTTTGAGCGGACTTGGAATTCGCGAAGCTTTGGCCGCGGCGCTCAACGAGTCGACTTGGGAACGAGGATGACGCAGACACCGATCCGCCTCACCGTGAACGGCAGAATCCACGAGCTCACTGCGGCGCGAGACACGCCGCTGCTCTATGTGCTGCGCAACGATCTCGCGCTCAACGGTCCGAAATACGGTTGCGGCCTCGGTGAATGCGGCACCTGCACTGTCCTGATCGATGGCGCGGCGGCGCGCTCGTGCGTCATTCCGATCAGTGGCTGCGCCGGCCGCGACATCGTGACGCTCGAAGGGCTCGGTATCCGCGACAACCCGGATGTGGTGCAGCAGGCCTTCATCGACGAGCAGGCCGCGCAATGCGGCTATTGCCTCAATGGCATGATCATGACCACCAAGGCGCTGCTTGCGATCAACCCGCGGCCCACCGAGCAGGAGGCGCTGGCGGCGCTGCGCTACAATCTCTGTCGCTGCGGCACGCATATCGAAATTCTTCGCGCCGTGATGCGTGCGTCTGGCCAGCTCGCCGAGGCCGGTGATTGATGGCCTCCCCGCATCCGAACGGAGCTGAGCTGCAATCCGGCTCGCTCGTCGTCGTCCGCACGGTGGACGAGTGCACCTCCGAGACCTTCGTCCGCATTACCGCGGAGGGTTTGGTCAGCGCCTACAATGGTCATGTCGATCTCGGCACCGGCATCCGCACGGCGCTTGGCCAGATCGTGGCCGAGGAGTTGGATGTGTCCTTTGCCCGCGTCGTCGTCGTGCTCGGCGACACCGCAACGGTGCCGAACCAGGGCGCGACGATCGCGAGCGAGACCATCCAGATTACCGCCGTTCCCCTGCGCAAAGCCGCCGCGCAGGCGCGACACTTCCTGATCGCACGTGCGGCCGAGCACCTGGAGCTGCCGGCAGCCGATCTCAGGATCGAAGACGGCCTCGTGCGCGGGCACGACAATCGCAGCATCAGCTATGGCGAGTTGATCGGTGGAGAGACCATTCGTCTCGAGCTTGCCGACGACGTCGCCCTCAAGCCGGTGGGCGATTACGCCATTGTCGGCCAATCGATGCCCCGTGTCGACCTCCCGGCCAAGGCCACGGGCGAGCTGACCTTCGTGCACGACATCCGCGTATCCGGCATGCTGCACGGCCGCGTGGTGCGCCCGCCCTATGCCGGGGTCGACGCCGGCCCGTTCGTCGGCACCAGCCTGATTTCGGTCGACGAATCCTCGGTGCGCGACATTCCCGGCATCATGGCCGTCGTACGGATTGGCGATTTCGTCGGCGTCGTCGCGGAGCGCGAGGAGAACGCGATCCGCGCGGCGGAGCAGCTTGCGGTGAGCTGGCGACCGACGCCTGAACTGACCGATCTCGCCGACGTCGAGAACGCGCTGCGCGCCAATCCATCGACGCCGCGGACGCTGATCGACAAGGGCGACGTCGACGCTGCCATTGCCGGTGCGGCCAAACCGATGCAGCGCACTTACGTCTGGCCATATCAGATGCATGCCTCGATCGGCCCGTCTTGCGCGGTCGCCGACTTCCAGGACGGTAACATCCGTGTCTGGTCGGGCACGCAGAACCCGCACGTGCTGCGCGCAGACCTGTCGCTGCTGATCGAGCGTCCCGAGAGCGAGATCGAGGTCATCAGGTTGGAGGCCGCCGGCTGCTACGGCCGCAACTGCGCCGACGATGTCACCGCGGACGCGTTGTTGCTTTCGCGCGCGGTCGGCCGGCCCGTGCGCGTGCAGCTGACGCGCGAACAGGAGCACGCCTGGGAGCCCAAAGGCGCCGCGCAGCTCATCGACGTCAATGGCGGCCTAGACGCGGCGGGCGACGTCGCCGCCTACGATCTCGCCACGCGCTATCCGTCGAATGCCGCCCCGACGTTGGCGCTGTTGCTGACGGGGCGGATATCGCCGAGGCCGGACGTCCTCCAGATGGGCGACCGCACCGCGATCCCGCCTTACGATTACGACCACATGCGCGTCGTCGCACACGACATGGCGCCGATCGTGCGTGCGTCCTGGTTTCGCGGCGTCTCGGCCCTGCCGAACACCTTTGCGCATGAATCCTATATCGACGAGGCCGCAACCGAGGCGGGCGTCGACCCGATCGAATATCGCCTGCGTTACCTGAAGGACCAGCGCGCCGTCGATCTCGTCCATGCGGTCGCCGAGCGGGCGGGCTGGACGCCGCGGCCGGTGCGCGAAGAGAAAGACGGCGAGATCGTGCATGGGCGCGGCTTTGCCTATGCGCTCTACGTCCACAGCAAATTCCCCGGCTACGGCGCGGCGTGGTCGGCCTGGGTCACCGACGTTGCCGTGAACAAGGCCACCGGCGACGTCAGCGTGACGCGCGTGGTCGCCGGGCAGGACTCCGGATTGATGATCAACCCGGACGGCGTGCGCCACCAGATCCACGGCAACGTCATCCAGTCCACCAGCCGCGCGCTGATGGAGGAGGTCTCGTTCGAGCGCGGCGCAGTCTCGGCGCGTGAATGGGGTGCCTATCCGATCATCCCCTTCCCTGACGTGCCCAAAATCGACGTGTTGTTGCTGCCGCGGCAGGACCAACCGCCGCTCGGCGTCGGCGAATCCGCCTCGGTCCCGAGTGCGGCCGCGATTGCGAACGCGATCTTCGATGCCACCGGCGTCCGATTTCGCGAGCCGCCGTTCACGCCTGAGCGTATCCTCAAGGGGCTGCACGGCGGCGCCCCGGCCACGCCGCAGGCGCTGCCAGCTCCCGCTACGCCACAGCCATCCCGCATCTGGGAAAATCCCTTCGCGAAACGCGCCGGCGTCTTCGCGACGATCGCGGCAGTCTGCACCGCGGCAATCGGCATCGGTGCGGCTCTTTTGCCGGGCCGGGCCATCGCGCCGATCACCCGACCCGATGCATCCGTCTATTCCGCCGCAACGATCGCGCGCGGGCAACAACTGGCCGCACTCGGCAATTGCGCGGAGTGCCACACCATGATCGGCGGTGCGCTCAACGCCGGTGGCCGCGCCCTGGGGACGCCGTTCGGCACGATCTACGCGACCAACATCACGCCAGATATCGAGACCGGAATCGGCGCCTGGTCCTATCCCGCGTTCGAGCGCGCGATGCGCGACGGGCTGCATCGCGACGGACGGCAGCTCTATCCCGCCTTCCCCTACACGCACTTTTCGAAGACTGGCGATGCCGACATGCAGGCGCTCTATGCCTATCTGATGGCGCAACCAGCAGTGCGCTCGACGCAGCCTACGAATACGCTCGCCTTCCCGTTCAATCTCCGCCCGCTGCTCGCGGGCTGGAATGCGCTGTTCCACCAGACGCGGGAGTTCAAGCCTGATCCCGCCAAATCCGAGGTCTGGAATCGCGGCGCTTATCTCGTCGAGGGCCTCGGCCATTGCAGCGGCTGCCATTCGCCGCGCAACGCACTCGGCGCCGAGCAGCGTGGCGCTTATCTCGCCGGCGGCTTTGCCGAAGGCTGGGAGGCGCCGCCGCTGACCTCGCTCTCGCATGCGCCGATCCCATGGAGCGAGGACGAGCTCTTCGCCTATTTGCGCACCGGCCACTCGCGATATCATGGCGTCGCCGCCGGACCGATGGCGCCGATCGTCAGGGATCTCGCGGCCCTGCCCGACCAGGACATCCGCGCCATGGCCGTCTATCTCAACTCGTTCAGTGACGCCGCGACCGACGGGAAAGCCCAGGATGCGATTGCTCTAAAGCTCGAAGCTTCAACGCAAGTCACGATGGCGTCCTCAGCCGGCGCGCGACTCTATCAGGGCGCCTGCGCCGTCTGCCACGAGGTCGGCGGCCTGCCGCTGTTCGGCAGCCGCCCCTCGCTCGCGCTCAACAGCAATCTGCACAGCGCGACATCGGACAATCTCGTTCAAATCATCCTGCACGGCATCGCCGAGCCGGTGTCGAGCGATCTCGGCTACATGCCGGCATTCAAGAACAGCATGAGCGACGCACAGGTCGAGGAACTCGTCACGTTCCTGCGCAAGCAGTTCGCACCGGACAGGCCAGCATGGACCGGCGTGCGCGAGACAGTCACGCGCCTCCGGACCTCAGCACATTAAGCGTGCTTCTTCACGTCCACCGGCGGCGTGCCGTGAGTATGGAACGACTCGATCGTCTTCAGGCCCCACGCCTGTCCCTTCTTGCGCTCCTCCTCGGTCCACACGATCGGCTTCCAGTCGGGCGCGAGGATGAGACGGGCGCCGGCATTGGCGACTTCGACGCGGTTTCCGCCGGGCTCGTAGACATAGAGGAAGAAGGTCTGCTGTATCGCGTGCTTATGCGGCCCGGTCTCGATGTGAATACCGTTCTCCAGGAAGATATCTGCGGCGCGCAAGATCTCCTCGCGGCTGTCGAGCGCGTAGGTGACGTGGTGGAAGCGGCCGGGCGTGCCGGAATGGTCGAGCGAATAGGCGAAATCGTAGCTCTTGTTCGACATCGTCAGCCACATCGCCGCTTCGCGGCCGTCGTTGAGCACGATCTGCTCGGTGAGCCGACAGCCGAGATAATTCTCGAAGAACTCGCGGTTCGCCTTGATGTCCACGGCGAGGCAATTGAGGTGGTCGAGGCGCCGGACGTTGACGCCACGCGCGGGAAAGCGCTGCGCCTGGTTTTTCAGTGCGGGCTTCAGCTCGGGTGGCGCCTGATACCATTCGGTCTCGTAATAGAGCTCGACGATGTGTCCATCGGGATCGCGGCAGCGGAAGGTCGGCCCCTGCCCCATATCGCCGTCGATCCAGCCGATGTCGAAGCCGGACCCTTTCAGCGCCGCAACGCGGCGCTCCAGCGCCTGCTGGCTGCGCGCACGCAACGCCATGTGCTCCATGCCTGACGTCTTCGACGCCGTCAGTTTGAGCGAATAGCGCTCGTAATCGTCCCAGCCGCGCAAATAGACCGACTCGCCCTTTTGTCCGCTGACGGTCATGCCCATGACGTCGACGAAGAATTTCAGGCTCTCGTCCGGCTTCGGCGTCAACAGCTCCATGTGGCCGAGATGAGCGAGATCGAGGATCGGTTCGGGCTGCATGGTGTCCTCCGAGGCGTGGCTTGCGATCCGCTGGACCGGATCCCGCGATCTGGCGCCGGCTGTAATCCGCTCACGCGCCGGCGGGCGGCACCGGGGTCGCCGGTTCATTTGTACTAATGTACAAATGATTAGGTCCCGTCAACAAATCAAACATCGCCCCCGAGCGAATGACGGGCCATCCAGGATGACAACTCGTCCCCCGAACGGCGGACCGACTGCCTGAATGGTAAAATCTTCCTTAAGCACTCCCAGGCCCGCCGGCCGGAAAAAAGCAGCATTTTACGGCCGTTTCTGCCCGCAAGTATGTATTGGGAACAAACCTCGCACCCGAATTGTCGCGGATTTAACGAAGCGCCGGCGCCTGCCGTTTAACCGTTTGTCCAGCGGCGGCCGTGCATAGTCCGGGGCAACCCGTTGCTCTTGCCAGGTTCATTCATTGTGACATCCTTTGGACGCGTGATTTCAGTTCGCGGGTCGCTCGCCCGGGTCGGGCTGCTGGCTGAAAGCCGGATGCCGGTCTCGGAAGTTCGGGCCACTGTCGGCCGCTTCGTCAGCATCCGCTGCGCCAGCTCGGTCATCGTCGCCATGATCACCGAGGTGTCCTGCGAGAACCTCTCGAGCAACGACAATTTGATCGCCATCGCCTCGGTCGACCTGCTGGGCGAAATCCTCAACGCGACCGGCAAGGCCAAATTCCAGCGCGGCGTCACCAACTATCCGACCATCGGCGATTCGGTCGATCTGATCACGAGCCAGGAGCTGCGCACGATCTACGCGCCCACCGGTTCCGACCAGATCAATGTCGGCTTCCTCCAGCAGGACAGCTCCGTCGTCGCCTATGTCGACATCGAGGAAATGCTCTCCAAGCACTTTGCGGTGCTGGGATCGACCGGTGTCGGCAAATCGACCGGCGTGTCGCTGTTGCTCAACGAGATCCTCAAGGCACGCCCGAACCTGCGCATCTTCCTGCTCGATGTGCACAACGAATATGGCCGCTGCTTCGGCGACCGCGCGCTGGTGCTCAACCCGCGCAATCTGAAACTGCCGTTCTGGCTGTTCAATTTCGAGGAAATCGTCGACGTGCTGTTCGGCGGCCGCGCCGGCGTGCCTGAAGAGCTCGACGTCCTCGCAGAAGTCATTCCGCTCGCCAAGGGCGTCTACACCCAATACCAGAACGCCGACCGCATCGGCTTGAAGCGCATCGATCCCAAGCAGATCGGCTACACCGTCGATACGCCGGTGCCCTATCGCCTGGTCGATCTGATGTCGCTGATCGACGAGCGCATGGGCAAGCTCGAGAACCGCTCCTCGCGCATCATCTATCACAAGCTGATCTCCCGCATCGAGGCGGTCCGCAACGACCCGCGCTACGCCTTCATGTTCGACAACGCCAATGTCGGCGGTGACACCATGGCCGAGGTGATCAGTCATCTGTTCCGCCTGCCGGCCAACGGCAAGCCGATGACGGTGATGCAGCTCGCCGGCTTCCCGGCCGAGGTCATCGATTCCGTCGTCTCGGTGCTCTGCCGCATGGCCTTTGACTTCGGCCTGTGGAGCGACGGCGTTTCGCCGATGCTGTTCGTCTGCGAAGAGGCTCACCGCTACGCCTCCGCCGATCGCAATGTCGGCTTCGGGCCGACCCGCAAGGCGGTGTCGCGCATCGCCAAGGAAGGCCGCAAATACGGCGTCTATCTCGGCCTCATCACCCAGCGTCCGGCCGAGCTCGACGCCACCATCATCTCCCAGTGCAACACGCTGTTCACGATGCGTCTTGCCAACGAGCGCGACCAGGCGCTGCTGCGCGCCGCGGTGTCGGATGCAGCCGCGAACCTGCTTTCGTTCGTGCCCTCGCTCGGTACCCGCGAAGTGCTGGCGTTCGGCGAAGGTGTCGCACTGCCGACGCGGCTGCGCTTCAAGGAGGTACCGCCGCATCAATTGCCGCGCGGCGAAGCCACCATCAGCAGCGTGCCGTCCGTCACCTCCGGTCACGACATGCATTTCGTCGGCGCCGTGCTCGAGCGCTGGCGCGGTGCCACCTCGCAGCGCGACGTGCCGAACGATCCGGTGTTCTCGGCGCCGCCCGCGAAGACGCTCTCCAACGTCGAAGCCCCGATGCTGCAACCGTCGATGGGGTTGGATCCGGACCGCTTCTCGCTGCTGAAGAAGCCGCTGCGGTAAAGCAACACTCGTTTTCCAGCTCCGGCATTGCCAGCCCGGCGTCACGTTGAGCATGGCACCGGCATCGACTATGGTTGCCGGCCCCAAGCCGGAATCCATGCCCATGACAAAGCCCGCGCAACGCTTCCCCGCTCCCGCCCTCGATGCGCTCCCTGACGACATCCGCACACGTCTCCTCGCCGTGCAGGAGAAGAGCGGCTTCGTGCCGAACGTGTTCTTGACGCTGGCCTACCGCCCGGACGAGTTCCGCGCCTTCTTCGCCTACCATGACGCGCTGATGGAGAAGGACGGCGGCCTTACCAAAGCCGAACGCGAGATGATCGTGGTCGCGACCTCGGCGGCCAATCAGTGCCAGTATTGCGTGATCGCGCATGGCGCGATCCTGCGTATCCGCGCCAAGAACCCGCTGATCGCGGACCAGATCGCCACGAACTACCGCAAGGCCGACATCACGCCGCGGCAAAAGGCGATGCTCGACTTCGCGATGAAGGTCTCGGCCGATGCGCAGCGGATTTCCGAGGACGATTTCACCGCGCTCGCGCCGCATGGCTTCAGCGACGACGACATCTGGGACATCGCCGCAATCTCAGCCTTCTTCGCACTGTCGAACCGGCTGGCGAATTTCACCGGTATGCGGCCGAATGACGAATTCTATCTGATGGGACGGCTGCCGAAGAAATGACCGACTGCCGCGAACGCGGTAAGGACCGGGTCGCCGACAAACGCAGTGGATGAGCTCCCGTTTGACGGGAACTCTGTGTTTTCGCAATCGCATACGTTTTATTAAGAATCTCACCCTCAACTAGCACAAACGCTTTGGCACAACTTGCGTAGTTTCCGTCACCGGAGACGTGGATGAGTCGTGCCTGTTGGGGGCTTCTCATGAACGTGCGGGCATTTGTTGTCGCGACCTGTATCGGCACGGCATTCTTCGCGGTCGGATACGCCTGGAACTATCAGCCGGAGATCATCAACGCGAACGAGATATGGAGCATGTTCGAATCGGAGCATGGCAAGGCACGGGCTGCCGTCTTACGCGTCCTCATTGCGCCGAATTCAGCTCACTTCAACGGCCTGCGAACGGTCGATGCAGACAAGGCAAGATACGTATGCGGCTCCGTAAAGGCGATGGATAAGGAGAGGCAGTATGTCGAGGCCGCGTTCGTTTACACCGTCGCGATCGATTTTGCCCGTATCGACGACGACGGCCGGATGACGTCGCAGCGCTCTGCTTACAGGCCCTGCCCAGACGCGGCCGACGACAAAATTGCCGACCAGAACACGCTGATATCCCCCGGCGCGCTGTCGATGATCAAGACCGTCGAAAAAATCATCCCCAAGTCCAGCGGCGGAACGATGGAACAACAGCTTGGCCAGCTGGCCGGACAGACAGCGGCGGTCGCGCCAGGTTCGGCGGTCCCGCGGAGATCGGCCGGCTCATCGGGTTCGGCAGGCTCAGCAGGGGCAGGATGGGCGCCAGCAGCCCAGCATTCGAGTTCGGGCGTGGAGGCACGACAAGCAGATGAACTGACGTGGCGTGTCGACCAGCCGCCGAACGCATGGCCGAATTTCCCGTCGGACCATCCGCTGGCGAAATCGACCCAGAAGCGGACGAGCGCCGAGGCCCTGGCTTTCGCGAAAGATATCGAGGGTCGATGGGAGGACGCCAAATCATCCGGCGTTCCGGCCAAGCGTCCTTCGCCTGAGGAGATCAAGGAAGCATGCCGCGCGCTTCTTACGATCGATCCCACGGACAAGGATTATCCGCGGGCCTGGGCCGCCTTTGTGCGGCTGCGCAAAATCGATCGCGACGCTGCTGGTTGAACCGGCGTGAATCTGTCCTAGCGGTTCGCCATCAACTCGAGCGCCGGGGCAAAGCGCTCTGAAAACGTCAATGTCTTGGCATGGTGAACTGCCGCGAACGATGCCGATATCCCGGCTGAAGCGACCACGAGCAGGGCAACGGCGAAAACCAGACGGCGCATTTCGGCCTCCTATGAGAGCTCGACAATCCCAACAGATGGCACGGTTTTGTTTCAGCACGGCTTCGCGCGGACGGAAGATGGTTTCGCTCAAGAGGCTGTGATCAGATCAGGTTTGCGCAGCTGCATGCCGTACTGCTGCGAGCGTTGCGTCTAATCATCCTCCGCTGGCCCACACCAGCCGGGCAGATAGATCGCATCCTTGCTCTTGGCTGAGGACATCGCCTTCTCAAGTGCCTTGTCGAAATTGGCATCCACAGCCTTGCGCGACAGCTTTCGCCGCAGAAAGTCGGCCCACAGGAATTCGGAGAACGGCGTGGTGTCCTTGGCGAAGCCGCCCATGCGGCGCAGCTCGCCGGCAAGGCTCCGGAAGGGATCATCCTTGAGATCGACGACGGATTTGGGCAAATCGCGGAACGGTCGCCGTTCACCCTTGGCGTCGTAGGGATAGACCCAGCGCTTGTTGTCCATGACGCCCCAGAAAGCTTCGCGCTCGACCATCCTGAGGTCGCCGACGATGGTGACCAGCACCTCCTTGACGCCCTCGTCGTGCAGCGCGCGACCGAGATGATGATGGTCGATCACGTAATAGCGCTCGTCGGGGCCGTGCACGACGGGGATCATATGCTTGCCGAGCAGATCGGCCTGCTTCTTCTTGTCGTGCTCGCGCCAGCGCTTGCGCTTCTCCTTGACCTCGCGCATTCCGACCGTCATCTGCGTCGGCCGCAGCGACAGGATCGACACCGGATGCACTCTCGGTTCGCGCGTATTGGTCATGGTCGAAAGGCCTTTAACATGGTTGCAACTGCGTGGTCAGGTTCCCTGGACTATGCCATGGGCATCGCGCCGGCAAATGCATTCGGTTCGGTGGGATTATTGCATCGCACCCTCTGCATGCCGGAACGACCACGGTTCCACGATCCTTCGTTCGCAGCCCTGCAGGATAGTGCGGACGCGCAATGCACGTGCGCGTTGAGAAGATTTTCTGCAACGCGTTCACCACGTATGCTATCTAAAAATCGCTGCTTCGGAGTGATCCCTGCACCATGACAACCCAGCGGCCCATAAGCTCGGATGACGAGCACCGGGTGCTCCAGTTCAGGCCGCGCACCTCGCCTTCCCCGACGGGCTACCGCGGCAACGGTAGCGTGCAGCAATTGCGCGTCGCGCCCGAGCCGCTCGACCTGTCGCGCTACGAGCAGCCCCGCACTGAACCGGACGATTTCCGCCATCGCATGCTCGCCAACATCGCGGCGCTGGCCTTCACCATCGCACTGACCGCGATCGGGATATGGCTCGCGGTGAGCATCGCCGACCTGCGTCGGACCCAGGATTGCGTGCTGATGGGCCGCCGCGACTGCGTGAAGATCACGACGCCGCACATCTAGGCAAGGCGTCTGGCGAGCAAGACGTCTGGCGAGGCCCGCCGGCGGTACTTCGGCGGAAACGGCTCAGCCGGGCATCCCTGCCCTGTCCCCACACCCGCCGGCTCCATTGAACTCAGGGCGGCGCTCCGATATACGGGCTTTCGACCCGGCCAGAGGGGGGTTGAGGGCGTCATCGGGGCGCGATGCCCACCCACCGTTCCACTCTGGACAATCTGACAAATATCTGCAAAATATCAAAGGCTTAGTGATGTCCTCCACATTCGATCAGGTCGCTACGATCATCGCTGAAACCTGCGACATCCCGCGCGACACGATCACGCCGGATAGCCATGCCATCGATGACCTCGGCATCGACAGCCTCGATTTCCTGGACATCGCGTTCGCGATCGACAAGCAGTTCGGTATCAAGCTGCCGCTGGAAAAGTGGACCCAGGAGGTCAACGACGGCAAAGCGACCACCGAGCAGTACTTCGTGCTGAAAAACCTGTGTGCCCGCATCGACGAACTGGTTGCGGCCAAGGGCGCGAGCGCCTAAGCGCGCGGTCATGCAACTCGAATACTTTCACATGATAGATCGCGTCGTCGACCTCAACGTCGACGCGAAGACGATTGTCGTCGAGGCTCAGGTCCCGATGGAAAGCACCATCTTCGAGGGGCACTTCCCGGGCTATCCCCTGATGCCCGGCGTGCTCCTGATCGAATCGATGGCGCAGGCCTCGGGCTGGCTTCAGCTTGGCGTGCTCAAATTCGAGCGCATGCCGATCCTGGCTGCCGTCAAGGAGGCCAAGGTCCGCGGCTCGGTCTTCCCCGGCGATCTCATGAGCATCGAGGCGAGCCTGACCCATCAGGGCTCGGGCTACGCCGTGACCGAAGCCAAGATCAAGGTCGGCGGCAAGCTGCGCGCGAATTCGACGCTGACCTTCACGCAGATTCCCTTCCCCCATGCGGATATGCGCGCCCACATGGACGCGGTCGCCAAACGCGTCGGCTTTCCGCAACAGGCCGTATCGCCATGACCGAGACTGCTTCGAAGCCCGCCCAGACGGAAGTCTGGATCACCGGCATTGGCCTCGCCACCTCGCTCGGCGAGGGCCTGGACGCCAACTGGGCCGCGCTTCAGGAGAAGCGCATCAATGTCGACGAGAAGGGCTTTGCGCCCTACATCGTGCACCCCCTGATGCCTGTTACCTTCGACAGCCAGATTCCGAAGAAGGGCGACCAGCGCCAGATGGAAGCCTGGCAGCGCATCGGCACCTATGCGGCCGGGCTTGCGCTCGACTCCGCCGGGATCAAGGGCAACAAGGACATTCTGTCGAAGATCGACATGGTGGTCGCCGCCGGCGGCGGCGAGCGCGATCTCAACGTCGACACCGGCGTGCTTACGGCCGAGGCCAAGGGCGCCAACGCGCCCGGCTTCCTCAACGAGCGGCTGATGAGCGATCTCCGGCCGACGCTTTTCCTGGCCCAGCTCTCCAACCTGCTCGCCGGCAACATCGCCATCGTGCACGGCATTGGCGGCACCTCACGCACCTTCATGGGTGAAGAGGTTGCCGGCGCCGATGCCGCCCGCATTGCATTGTCGCGGATCGCCTCCGGCGAGAGCGACATCGCGCTGATCGGCGGCTCGCACAATGGCGAGCGCAAGGACCTCATGGTCCTCTACGAATTCGGCGACTTCAATCTGAAGGACAAGTTCGCCCCCGTGTGGGCGCGCAAGGATCACGCCGGCTTCGCGCTCGGCTCCGCTGGCGCGTTCCTGGTGCTGGAGTCGAAGGCGCATGCGGAAGCGCGCGGCGCAAAGCCATTCGCAAAGCTGTCGAGCGTCGTTGCCGACCTTGCCCGGCGCAAGACCCCCGGCGACATGGCCGCGACGCTGGAGAAGCTTTGGGCAAAGTTGCCGAAGCGCGACGGCAAGGGCGCGATCATATCGGGTGCGACCGGCGCTGAGCCGGCGACATCGGAAGAGCGCGGCTTCCTGAAGGGCCACGCCGAGTTCCCGGTGCGCTCGACCGGCACGATGTTCGGCCACACCATGGAGACGCAATTCCCGCTCGGCATCGCGCTCGCCGCGCTGTCGATCTCGCGCGGCGCCCTGTTTCCGCCGAACGATTCCACGGGCACCGAGATTGAAATGCAGGGAGCGCCCACCCAGATTGTGGTGGTGGGGGCCGGACACTGGCGCGGCGAAGGCATGGCGCTGGTCGAGGCAGTAAGCTAAAGCGCGTTGCGCTTTGGCAGGTTATTGTTTGGGCATGATCTTCTCGAAAAACCGCGTCACGCTTTTTCGGATCTTGCTCCAGCTCAAGCGGGGATCGACATGACTGCACCACGCGACAAACTCGGGCGTCCCGTCGTCGTCGTCACCGGCATGGGCATCATGACCTCGCTCGGCAACGGCAAGACCGACAATTGGGCGAAGCTCGTCGCCGGCGAATCCGGCATCCGCACCATCACGCGCTTTCCGGTCGACGGCCTGAAAACCACGATGGCCGGCACGGTGGATTTCGTCAGCGTCGATCCGTTCTCCTCCACCGCCCTGTCCGAGCGGATGGCCGAACTGGTGACGCAGGAGGCGCTGGACCAGGCCGGCATCGGCGCCAAGGCGGATTTCCCGGGTCCTCTCTTCCTTGCGGTCGCACCTGTCGAAGTCGAATGGCCGCAGCGCCGCGAGCTCGGCCGCGCCGTCGGTAAGCTCGACTTCAACTACGACGATCTGCTGCGCATCTCCGGCGGCGGCAAGTACAGCGCCTATCACCACCGCTTCATGTTCGGTTCGGTCGCGGCCTACCTCGCCGAGACCTTCGGCACTAAGGGCTCGCCGATCTCGTTGTCGACGGCCTGCGCTTCGGGCGCGACCTCGATCCAACTCGGCGTCGAGGCGATCCGCCGCGGCGAAACCGATGCCGCGCTGTGCGTGGCGACCGACGGCACCGTGAATCCGGAGGCGCTCGTGCGCTTCTCGCTGCTCTCGGCGCTGTCGACCCAGAACGACCCGCCGCAGGCGGCCTCCCGTCCCTTCTCCAAGAACCGCGACGGTTTTGTCATGGCCGAAGGCGCCGGTGCGCTGGTGCTCGAAAGCTATGAAGCCGCCACCGCGCGCGGCGCAAAAATCCTCGGCGTGATCGCCGGCTGCGGCGAGCTCACCGATTCCTTCCATCGCACCCGCTCCTCGCCCGACGGCAAGCCGATCATCGGCTGCATGAACAAGACGCTGGCCGATGCCGGCATGACGCCGGACCAGATCGACCACATCAACGCGCACGGCACCGCGACGCCCGAGAACGACAAGATGGAGTACAATACGACATCGGCCGTGTTCGGCGAGCTCGTCTCGAAGATTCCGGTCACCTCCAACAAGTCGATGGTCGGCCACACCATCTCGGCCGCCGGCGCGGTCGAGGCGATCTTCTCGCTGCTCACGCTGGAGCATCAGCGCATCCCGCCGACGATCAACTACGACAATCCGGATCCCACGATCCTGTTCGACGTCGTCGGCAATAAGGCACGCGATGCCCGCGTCACCGCGGTGATGTCGAACTCGTTCGGCTTCGGCGGCCAGAACGCCTCGCTGATCCTGACCCGCGAACCGGCCTGACCGGACGCATGGCGCTGCTTCCTGCGAGGACGAAGGCGCGCGCGCGGCAGACGGCCAAATCGATCGGTGGAGGCCTGATCGGGGCTGCCACCGTCGGCATGTTGCGCACCACGCGTTACTTCGATCCGGCCAAGACCTCGGACTTTTTCGCACGCGTCACCAGGCTGATCGGGCCGCGCCTTCGCGAGCACCGCATCGGCCGCGCCAATCTCACCGCCGCCTTTCCGGACAAGTCGCCCGAGGAAATCGAATCCATCCTGATGGGCGTCTGGGACAATCTCGGCCGCGTCGGCGCCGAATTCGCCCACATGGACCACGTCTGGGATTATGACCGCGATCATCCCGACAACAGCCGGATCGAACTGCCCGACCGCAGCATCGAGCTGTTCGACCGCATCCGCGACGACGGCAAGCCGGCGCTGATCTTCGCCGCGCATCTGGCCAATTGGGAATTGCCGGCGCTCGCCGCCGTCGCACACGGGCTCGATGCGGCGATCCTCTACCGCCGCCCGAACATCGCCTCCGCCGACCGCATCATCCAGGAGATGCGCCAGGTCAACATGGGCACACTGATCCCCGCGGGGCGCGACGCGCCGCTGCGGCTCGCGCAGGCGCTCAAAGACGGCAAGCACGTCGCGATGCTGATCGACCAATATCTGACCGGCGGCGTCGAGGTCACCTTCTTCGGCCGCAAGACCCGCGCCAATCCAATGCTGGCGCGCCTGTTGCGCCAGGTCGAATGCCCGATCCACGGCGTCCGCGTCATCCGCCTGCCCGGCGGCCGCTTCACCGCCGAGATCACCGAAGAGGTCCAGCCGGTGCGCGACGCCGACGGCAAGATCGACATCCAGGGCACGACCCAGGCGATCACGAGCGTGGTGGAAGGCTGGGTGCGCGAGCATCCCGAGCAGTGGCTGTGGCTGCACCGAAGGTGGCGGTAGGCGCTCGATCGTCTTTCCGGGACGATGCGAAAGCATCGAACCCGGAATCGCGAGATTCCGGGTCTGGTGCTGACGCACCATCCCGGATGACGGAGAACTCACCGCTCCGGCAGTTCCGCGCCGACTTCGGCCTGAACGACGCGATCCCAGGCTGCGATACAGATCGGACTTGCGCGTTCTTCATCGGCGGCGAGACGTTGAGCCAGGTCGTGCCGGGCCGCAGCCGCGCAGTCGGTCGCAATCAGGCTCCGGCTTGTGCCTTGGCATCGGCGGCCAGAAGTCTTTCATCAAAAGTGACACCTGCAAGCTCGGCAATTTCGGCAAGTGGCCGCTGATACCGAGCATACTGACCGGGGGCAAACTCGATGCCGAAATCGTCGACCACGTTCTTCTGACTAAGAAGGAAGCCGTAGGTTAAGAGCCGCGATCGGCTTCCAGCGTCCTTGGCGGCCACCGCCACAACCTTCCAGAACAGAACAGGGTAAGCGATCGGTCCTGAGCCGAAGTCCGCCGTTGGATCATCGGCGGCGAGGATCGGCCCAGCGATGATGCAAGCCCTCGTATCATCGTGCTGCAGGCTCTTTTGAATATAGGCCTCGAAGCCGCCCCACAGGCCCTTGATGCCGCCGTACGCCGACCCGGGGGACTCACGATTGAAAGCCTGGTGCTGTGGCGTGCAATTCGTCCAATGAAAGGTGTCCGAGTTCGAGAACTCGAGTTCTTTTGCGGTTTCGCCCCAGGCGCTATCCTCGCGGCGAACGATATGTCCACGATCGATCTGCCCGGCAGGCTTATAGAAATCTGGATCGGCAATTTGGAATTTGTTGGGTATCCGCGGATCGGCGACCCAGCGGTCGGTTCCGAAAAATGCCCGACCATTTTGTTTTCGAAGATCGGGATTGTAGTCCACATTTGCGGCCGACCACATCTGGAGCCTACGAGCTTTATTCATCGCAAGGCTATAGTGGTGATATTTGAGAATTAGGATTTCACCATTTTCCTTGTACATCTCGCCAGACCGCGCGGCCACGATTCCTGGAACGGGTACGACCACGTCAGTACCCAAGAATGCTTCTTGATAACCCTCGCGATCCTCATAGTTCGGATCGAACCGCAACGTCTTTTCGAGGGCGGCGACAGCGGACTCCGCACCCGGCTGTGGCGGAGCCGTTTGCTCCGCATAAACATGGATGGTGACAGGGCCACTAAAATTCATGTTTGTACCGGACATGCTTCTCTCCTCAAATGCCACTCTTTGGGTTAGTAATTGGTTGTTTTCCGAGCCGCCAGAGCTTGCCGCAAAGAGACTGGTAGGAGCGGCTCCCCTCAGCATTTGACTGACATCATCGGCGGGGTCCGTCGTGCCCGCGAGCAGATCGCTTAGGATTTTCGCCTGTTTGGCATTGGTCAATTTGACCTTGCCCAACGCCTGGACGATTGAGCTGATGCGGATACCCTCGTTGGCGACCCAATGAACCTTGTCTTCACCCATATCTTCGGTCCAGACGGAGCCATCGGTTGCGACGATGTCATCGCCCCGCATTTCAGGTATCCCGGCGTGGTGAAGGGCAACCAGTTCCCACGCCTCACTGAAGGCCGGCGATCCTGATGATCCCTCCAAAGTATCGGTCTCGTAATGTAGGAAGCCTTCATCGAGAACGTCGAGCAGCCGGTTGTTCATGATGGCATATTGCTTGCCACCGCCGTCAGGATACTGGATCACCTCAATGGGGTAGCCCTTGAGGACTTTGGACGTTGCCTCCGAGAGCGGGATTGCTCCGAGGCTCTCGATCGGCTCACCCGTATTCGCGATGGGGCTAACCCCGACCAAGGCAAAATCAAGATGATTGTCACAGACAAAGAAGCTGCTGGCATCGATCGCAAACGTCACACCCACCTTGAGACCATGCTCGTCGAACTCGTGCAAGAAATTGGCGCCAGTACCGTGAGACGAGGCTGCATCTGGAAACACGTGACAGTTCGTCAAAAGCAGCCTCGGCGAGACCAGAAACCCCGACGCAAACCCCTCCGGTTGGACCCTTGGATCGACAGAGCTGACGATGCGAGCGACGGGTCGCCCAACCTTGCGGGCCGCCTCGCTCGGTGCCATTGAAATCAAGTCGAGTGTCGGACCAATTTTTCGCTCGATGAAGATTGGAAGTCGGCCTCGTTCGCGGAGATTGGCGGCATGCGCCAGAAGGTCTTGCCGTACGGCAAACCTCGCCTGCCGCATCGGACTGTCCGCCGTGCCCGGCCCCGAACGCGCGATCGTAGCGGCATCGGACGTTCGGCTCTGTGTGCGGGCTTGCCAGCGTTTGGCGGCAGTGCGCACGACTTCTAATCTGCGGTCGCGGGCTCTATCGATTTCAGACATGTCGCCTCCGAAGACAGGTTAGATGTCGCAAGTTTCATTTATGCGACAATCAGAGCGAATGAACCGTAGTGCGCGCTGGATTACCGTGCCGAGACCAAGTTGATATTGCTCGATTTCGGCAAGTCTTCCTTGAGGGTGGCCAAGACGATCGCCGTCGCGGCGGGATCAAGCACCTGAAGCGATCGGTCTTCATCAAGAGCGCCGAGCTGCGGTCGCGGTATGAAAAAGTCTTCACCGTTGAAATTGACTTGTACGGCCGCGACCGGTGGTCCGGGGTTGCCGCGCCTGACGACAAACAAGTTCACCAGATGATGGTGTCCGTCCGGGCCTCCGAGAAGGACCTTCGGCTCATAACCTTGTGCCGAGTAGTTCTGCGCAGCGATGAGTTCGCCCAAGAAATATAGAATGCCTTCTGCCGACCGCATGTAGGTGGATTTGAATTCATAACCCAACAGTCGGTATGTTCTCAGCAAAATCTGAAACTGGTTCATCGAGCAGAATTCACGTGCCGAGTTGACAAATTCGTAGCGTCCCTTCGAGAGGCGGGGCGGCGGACAATTGAATTCGGAATGGTCCTGTAGATATTCATCTTCCGCAATTTGACGGCATATTTCCATGGTGCGCGGATCGGACTCGCGGCATTTGAGGTCCTTCATGCTGCGAGCCTTGGTATATTCTGCAGGTGTCAATTCAACCCGCTGAAAAAGGATGCGCTGAACGACTTCTTCGGGCCACTTCTCTGAATTGAAGTAATCAACGATCTTGCGGCTCAATGGCTGATGCATCGTGCTCGCAAACTGCACATGGTTCAGATTGTTCATCTGGAACGACGTGAACCCTCCTCCATAGGACACGGTAGGATTCAAAGAGTAGCCTGTGAGGGCACTCGGGCTTAAATTGAAAGTACCGTTGGTGCTGCCTGAGAACACCGGACTGGCGGAGACATCGCCGAGCCCCACGAACGACATAGGCGCGCGCTGGCTCGCACGAACGGCATTCAACAGGATTTGCCTATTGTTGGAGTCCCAGATGGCCGCGTCGTAAGCATCGGCCTTGTTCACGAGCTCGGCTCGGGTACAAGCCCCACACAACACGGACAAGAAAACGGATGACAGCACAAATGCACACTTAAACAAAGCAGCCCCCAAACTCCCGACGTTAAATTCATCCCGCGATTGAAAGCTCGTACTGTTTCACCTCGGCCAGGCGCCGTCTAGCCTAGGTTGAGCTTTTTCAACGAGCCGGTGGGGGCCATGAGACGGTAATTCGGTATTGACGTCGGAGCACGCAAGCTCCTTTGCACAAACTTCTCCTTCGTTGGACGGGGGTTTGCGTATGCGCAAACAGCGGCGCATGACCCCTGGGCTTCGCCGAGACAGCAGTGCGGTCGAGCTTGCCGCGAACACGAAGGTTTATGATCCGTGCTTGTGTTCCAGTGGCAAGGAATTCAAGAAGTTGCTGCGAACGATTGATCGACCTGACGGCTACGCGTCCAACGCGTCACTTATCTAAGCCCGATGGCCACGATGCAATTTGCCGCTGTTTTGCCAACGAGGCAAATGAGCGGAGCCTGTGACGTCACGCGCGTTCGGCCTCCATCGCGCTTCATTTCGCGCCCGCACGCGCGCTGCTTCGGGTCATTGCGCCGGCGCGTCGATTAAGCCAAGCCGCACTACGGCTTGGGCACTGCCAGCGGCGCGCCAGTCGCGATTCTACTGTGATGGGGTTGTTTTGCAGAAAATGACTTGCCGGGTTAATCCCAGCACGACCGCGGCGTCTCACCTTCCCGTCTTCACCCTGGTCCAGAGCCGATTGATAACCCGCTGGGTCGCCGGATCACGCGCCGTGATCACGAACAGCTTTGCGAGCGTCGCCTCGTCCGGATAGATGTTCCTGTCGTTCAGGATCTTCGGGTCGACCAGCTTCTGGCTGGCGAGGTTGCCGTTGGCGTAGGACAGAAAGTCCGTATTCTTGGCGGCCACGTCCGGACGGTAGAGATAGTTGATCAGCTCGTAGGCCTCCCTAACGTTCCTGGCGTCCGCGGGGATTGCGAGATTGTCGAAGAACATCTGCGCGCCCTCCTTCGGGATGGCGTAGCCGATCTCGATGCCGCTTTTGGCTTCGGCAGCGCGGGCGCGGGCCTGCATGATGTCGCCGGACCAGCCGACCACCAAGCAGATCTCGCCGGTGGCGAGCGCGCTGAGATATTCGGACGAGTGGAATTTGCGCACGGAGGGCCGCACCTTGGCGACGACATCGGCGGCCTTCTCGAGGTCGGCCTGCTTGGTCGAGTTCGGATCGAGCCCGAGCCAGCTCAGCGCCGCCGGAAAAATGTCGTCGGCGGAATCGAGCATGTGGACGCCGCAGTCTTTGAATTTTGCGAGGTTCTCCGGCTTGAACACGATGTCCCAGCTGTCGATCTTCGCATCCGCTCCGAGAATCTGCTTCAGTTTTGCGACGTTGTAGCCGATGCCCGTCGTGCCCCACATGTAATTGGCGGCGTAGACATTGCCGGGGTCGTAGATCGCGAGACGTTCGGTCACCACCGGCCAGGCATTGGCCAAGTTCGGCAGCTTCGACTTGTCGAGCTTCTGGAAGATGTTGGCCTTGATCTGGCGCTGGAGGAAATAGGCGGTGGGCACCACGACGTCATAGCCGGATTTGCCGGCCATCAGGCGCGTCTCCAGGGTCTCGTTGGCATCAAAAGTGTCGTAGACCACCTTGATGCCGGTCTCCTTGGTGAAGGCCTCGAGAATGTCGGGCGCCACGTAGTTCGACCAATTGTAGAAGTTGACGACCCGCTCCTCGGCCCTTGCGGGGGCGGAGAGCAACGTCAGCGCGGCGGCGATCGCGAGGCCAAAACCAAAGCGGCTGACGTTCGTCATCTCTCCTACCTCTTGCGCCCGCGCACCGCGTCCGACAGCCGCTCCAGCGCGGTGTCGAGCGTCTCGTCCTTCTTGGCAAAGCAGAAGCGCACCACCGAGGTCACAGGGTCCTGCTCGTAGAAGGCCGACACCGGAATTGCCGCGACCTTGTAGTCCTTCACGATCCGCCAGCAGAACTCGGTGTCGCTCTCGTTCAGCCCGAGCGGGGACAGGTCGACGGTGAGGAAGTAGGTGCCCTGCGACTTCAGCACCGGGAAGCCGAGGCTCTCCAGTCCCTTGGCGAGGCGGTCCCTGCTCCGCGCCAGGTCCTTGCGCATCGACAGGAAATACTCGTCCGGCTTGCCGAGCCCGTAAGCGACGGCGGCCTGGAGGTTCGGCGCGGTGGTGAAGGTCAGGAACTGGTGCACCTTGGCGGCAACGCGCAGCAGCGGCGGCGCGGCGCAGACGAAGCCGATCTTCCAGCCCGTCAGCGAGAAGATCTTGCCGGCAGAGCCGACCTTGATGGTGCGGTCGCGCATGCCGGGGATGGTGATCAGCGGGATGTGCTTGTGCTCGTCGAAAGTGACGTGCTCCCAGACCTCATCGCAGATCGCGATGACGTCGAACTCCTGGCAGTAGCGCGCCAGCAGTTCGAGGTCCTCGCGCGGAAACACCACTGCGGACGGATTCAGGGGGTTGTTGAAGAGCACCGCCTTGGTCTTTGAATTGAAGACGCTTTTCAGCATGTCCTCATTCAGCCGCCAATGCGGCGGCTCGAGCCGGACCAGGCGCGGAATGCCGCCGGCCTGGCGGATGATCGGCAGGTAGGAATCGTACACCGGCTGGAAGCACACCACCTCGTCACCGGGCTGGACGACGGCGAGGATGGCCGAAGTCAGGGCCTCGGTGCCGCCGGAGGTCACCATCACCTCGCTCATCGGATCGAGCTCGAGGCCGTGCCAGTGGCCGTAATGGGTCGCGATCGCCTGGCGCAGCTCCGGCAGGCCCATCATCGACGGGTACTGGTTGTAGCCGTTCAGCGAAGCCTCGGCCGCGGCGCGGCGGATGTCCTCGGGGCCGGGATCATCAGGGAAGCCCTGGCCGAGATTGATCGCGGCGTTGTCGCGCGCGGCCTGCGACATCGCCTCGAAGATGGTGACCGGAAGGTCCGCGAAGACCTTGTTGAGGGACGAGCTCTTGGACATCGGCGGGGTCAGCCGCCGACCTTGCTGGGAAGACCCGCCGCCTTCCAGCCGAGCATGCCGCCGGCCAGATGCTTGTCGTACGGCAGCCCTGCCGCCTGCGCCGCCAGCGAGGCCGTCACCGAACGCTTGCCCGAACGGCAGGCGAACACGACCTCCTTACCCTCGGGATCGGGGATCGCCTTGGGATCGAAGGTCGAGAGCGGCACGACCACGCCGAAAGGATAGGCTTCGGCCTCGACCTCGTTCGGCTCGCGCACGTCGACGAGGAGATAGCGGCCCTCCGCGACACCCTTGGAGACCTCGTCCGGGGTCAGATCCTGTACTTGATTTGCCACATCATCCTCCAACGTCGCGGGCCGCTGCCGGGGCGATCCCGGCGGCCGGCAACCTCGCCTCTCGGCCGGTGAAAATCAAGCGCTACAAAGGCTTGAGCTGCCTTGCGCAAGTTAAAGCTAAATCGCAGCGACTTGAAGTGCGACCTTCAAATGGAGGATCAGATCGTCGCTTCAGATGGTGACCTGGGTGCCGACCTCGACAACGCGGCCGGAGGGGATCTGGAAATAGTCGGTGGCGTCGTTGGCGGAACGGCTGAGCGAGATGAACAGCCGGTCCTGCCAGCGCGGCATGCCGGAATGGGCGGCCGGCTTGAGCGCCCGCCGCGACAGGAAGAAAGAGGTCGACATGATGTCGAACTGCCAGCCGAGCTTGCGGGCGATCGCCAGCGCCTTCGGCACATTGGGCGATTCCATGAAGCCGAACTTCAGCGTCACCTTGGAGAAGGTCGGCGAGATCTGCTCCAGCTTCACCCGCTCGGCCGGATCGATGCGCGGGGTCTGCGCGGTCTCGATGGTGAGAATGACGTTCTTCTCGTGCAGCACCTTGTAGTGCTTCAGACTATGCATCAGCGCCGTGGGCGCGCTGAGGGGATCGCTGGTCAGGAACACGGCGGTGCCGGGCACGCGCTGCGGCGGCCGCTTCTCCAGCATCGCCACGAGGTCGGCGAGCGGGAATTCGAGCTTGCGCGACTTCTCGAACAGCAGCCGGCTGCCGCGCCGCCACGTGTACATCAGGATGATCATGAGCGCGCCGAGCGCCAGCGGCACCCAGCCGCCCTCGAACACCTTGAGCAGATTGGCGGCCAGGAAGGTGAGGTCGAGAAACAGGAACGGCGCGATCAGGGCGGCAGCCGTGAACGGCGACCACCGCCATACCTTCCAGATCACCACGAAGCCCATCATCGCCGTGACGACCATGGTCCCGGTGACGGAGATGCCGTAGGCCGAGGCCAGTGCGCTGGAGGAGCGGAACAAGAGCACCAGCAGGACCACCGCGACCAGCAGGAGCTGGTTGATGCGCGGGATGAATATCTGGCCGGAATGGGCTTCAGACGTATGGCGAATTTCAAAGCGCGGCAACAGACCGAGCTGGATCGCCTGACGCGTCAGCGAATAGGCACCGGTGATGACCGCCTGGCTCGCGATGACAGTTGCGGCGGTCGCCAGCACGACCATGCAGCCGCGGAAAAAACCTTGCGGAAAGAGCTGGAAGAACGGGCTGACGATCGCCCCGGGATCGCCGAGCACGAGCGCACCCTGCCCCAGATAGTTCAGCGCCAGCGACGGCAGCACGATGAACAGCCAGGCGGTCTGGATCGGCCGCTTGCCGAAATGGCCGAGGTCGGCATAGAGCGCCTCCGCGCCCGTGACTGCCAGGAACACCGCGCCCAGCGTCACGAAGCCGATGATGCCGTGGTGGAGCATGAACGACACCGCGTAGAGCGGGTTCAGCGCCAACAGCACCTGCGGCTGCTGGATGATCGGGTGGATCGCCGCGATCGCGATCACAGCGAACCAGACGCACATGATCGGGCCGAAGAAGGCGGCGACGCGAGCGGTGCCGCGGGATTGCACAGCAAACAGACCGACCAGGATGATCACGGTCAGCGGCACGATGTAGGGCTCGAAGTGCAGGGTGATGTCCTTCATGCCCTCGATCGCCGACAGCACCGAGAGCGCCGGCGTGATCACGGCGTCGCCATAGAACAGGGCGCCGGAAATGATGCCGAGCAGGACGATGGTTGTTCCGCGGGTGCCAACTGCGCGCTGGGCCAGCGCCATCAGCGCCAACGTGCCGCCCTCGCCGTTGTTGTCGGCACGGAGCAGGATCACGACGTATTTGAGCGTCACCACGATGATGAGCGCCCACAGGATCAGGGAGAGCACGCCGAGCACGGCCGCCGGCGTCGGCACCCCCTCCGCGCCGGACGCCGCCATCACCGCCTCGCGGAACGCGTAGAGCGGGCTGGTGCCGATATCGCCATAGACGACGCCGATGCTGCCGAGTGTCAGCGCACCGAAACCGGCGGTGGTGTGGGCGTCGCCATGCCCATTGGCCGCCGCCGTTTCCGGGGCGGAAATCGCTACATCACTTGTCATGGGAGAGCCTGATGGCCTCTAAAAAATGCTTCACTGCACAACGGCGGGGAGCGCGGGGCTTATAGGCCTGCGCTACCGGCATAGCCTAGCCCGATTTTGGGGCTTAGGTATGCAATTTGGCATGTCTCTGCCAATCGCCGCTTAGATGGTGACCTGGGTTCCGACTTCAACCACCCGGCCCGTGGGAATCTGGAAATAGTCGGTGGCGTCGTTGGCGGACCGGCTCAGCGCGATGAACAAATGGTCCTGCCAAAGCGGCATGCCGGACTGCGCCGACGCCTTCAGCGAGCGCCGCGACACGAAGAACGAGGTCGACATGATGTCGAACTGCCAGCCCTGCTTGCGCGCGATCGCGAGCGCCTTGGGCACGTTCGGCTGCTCCATGTAGCCGAAGCGCAGGCGGACCTTGAAGAACTTGTCGCTGATCTTCTCCATCCGGAAACGCTCCGACAGATCGACCCGCGGCGTATGCGCGGTCTCGATGGTCAGGACCACGTTATGCTCGTGCAGCACCTTGTTGTGCTTGAGATTGTGCAACAGCGCGGTCGGCACGAAGGAGGGATCGCTGGTCAGGAACACCGCGGTGCCCTTGACGATGTGCGGCGGCCGCTTCTCCAGGCTCCGGATCAAATCGTCCAGCGGCACCTCGATGCGGCGCGTTTTCTGGATCAGGATCGCGGACCCTCGCCGCCAGGTCCAGATTGTCCCGGCCATGATTGCGCCGAACAGCAGCGGCACCCAGGCGCCTTCAAGCAGCTTCAGAAGATTCGCGCTGAAGAAACTTATGTCGACCACGACGAAGGGCAGGATCACCGCTGCGGCCGTCGCGGCGCGCCAGTTCCACAATTTCCAGATCACGATGAAGCCCATGATGCCGTCGGCAACCATGGTGGTGGAGACCGCAATACCGTAGGCCGAAGCCAGATTGCTGGGGGTGTGGAACAACAGCACCAGCAGCATCACACCGATCAGGAGCAGCCGGTTGACACGCGGCAGATAGATCTGGCCGGCATGAGTTTCCGAGGTGAAGCGCACCTCGAAGCGCGGCAGGAGGCCGAGCTGCACAGCCTGATAGACCAGCGAATAGGCCCCTGTGATCACCGCTTGGCTCGCGATCACCGTCGCCGCGGTCGCAAGCCCGACCAGCGGCAGCACGAAGTGCTCGGGGACCATGCGATAGAAAGAGTGCTCGATCGCGCTGGGATCGGACAGCACCAGCGCGCCCTGCCCGAAATAGTTGATCAGGAGCGAGGGCAGCACGAAGAACATCCAGGCTGACTGGATCGGCTTGCGGCCGAAATGGCCCAGATCTGCGTAGAGCGCCTCGCCGCCGGTCACCGCGAGGAACACCGCGCCCAATGTCACCAGGCCGATCGTGCCGTGCGACAGCAGGAATTGCAGCGCGTAATAGGGATTGATCGCTGCCAGCACCGACGGATCGTCGGCGATGTGAACGACGCCCAACACGGCAAGAACGGTGAACCAGACGACCATCACCGGCCCGAAGGCCGAGGCCACCAGCGCCGTCCCCTTGCTTTGGACCGCGAACAGCAGCGCCAGGATGAGCACGGTCAGAGGAACCACATAGTGCTCGAAGGCGGGCGTGGCGAGCTTCAGACCCTCGACCGCCGACAACACCGAGATCGCCGGCGTGATCATGGAATCGCCGATGAACATGGAGGCGCCGACCACGCCGAGCGCCATCAGGAACCAGCTCCGCCGC
Source organism: Bradyrhizobium sp. MI1.11 (assembly GCF_055811255.1). Lineage (NCBI taxonomy): Bacteria > Pseudomonadati > Pseudomonadota > Alphaproteobacteria > Hyphomicrobiales > Nitrobacteraceae > Bradyrhizobium > Bradyrhizobium sp. MI1.11. The sequence goes on along the minus strand of NZ_JBVVPM010000008.1, from coordinate 116,552 downwards.
CCGAGCGCGCGCTGGCCGAGCGCCATGAGGGAAAGCGTGCCGCCCTCCCCGTTGTTGTCGGCGCGCAGCAGCAGCAGAACGTATTTGGCGGTGACGACGATCAGCAGCGCCCAGAGGATCAGCGAGAGCACGCCGAGCACCATGACCCGCGAGACCGGCTGGCCATGGGCGGCACCCCTGACGGCCTCGTGGAATGCATAGAGCGGCGACGTGCCGATGTCGCCGAAGACAACGCCGATACTCCCGAGCGTCAGGCCCCAGAAACCAGAGGTGACCGGCCCGTCCGGAGCTTCGGTCGATGTGATGCTCGCCGTCATATGAAACTGGAACGCTTCTGCCCGAGAATTGATCCGGCGCCTTTTGACGGTTCCGGCGCCCCTGTCAATCGGCACATCACCATAGCAGGCGCCGGGACGGATGCTGTGACGGCGCAGCAACGGTCGTCGCCCACGCGACGACATGCCTCAGGTAAGATGGTGGCACAAGAGCCCAAAGCCTTTCCGTTCCCGATTGAACGGGAATTGGCTCTACATCCTTGTTTTGTCGCGCTTTCTTCGCGTGAAACAGGGCCCACTTCGCTCCAATGCGCCCTACGGCTTCAGATTCGGCGGTAGCGGCGGGTCTTCGCGCATCAGGGTGATGGTCACCCGCCGGTTGGCAGCGAGCGAGGGATCGTCCGGAAACAGCGGCTGGGTGTCCGCCTTGCCGGCGACGGCGAAGACATGGGCGGCCGGCAAGCCCTCGCGTTCGAGAATCTGACGCACGGCATTGGCGCGGTCGGCCGACAGGTCGAAGGCGCCGTAGTCGCTGCGGGTCGGCACGAATCCAGCCGCGGTGTGGCCGGCGATGGAGACCCGCAGCGGCGTCGCCTTTAGCGGGACAGCGAGCTTCTCGATCAGGCGACGGGTGCGGTCATAGGGCACCTTCGAGCCGTCGGCGAACATCGAGCGGCCGTCCTGGTCCACGATCTCGAGGTTGAGGCCCTGCTTGGTCTCCTCGAACATGATGTGCTTGGACATCTCGGTCAGTTCCGGCATGTCCTGCAACGCCTGGCGCAGCGAGGCCGCCGCCAGTGCAAAATTCCGGTCGACCTTGATCTTCGCGCCCGAGGTGCGGTCACGATCCTCCTGGTCCGGCGTCGGCGTGTTGGAGGAGTCCTCGGGCTGAATGTGATCGACGTTCTTCAGCCGAGGGCGGGTCGGCAGCCCGTCGGACTCGACGATGCCGGAATAGCGCGCTTCGGTCTGGACACCGAAGGCGTCGCGCATGGAGCCTGCGACGACCTTCAGCTTGTTGGCATCCTGGGTCGAGAACGCGACGAGCATCACGAAGAAGCTCATCATCAGGCCCATCAGATCGGCGAAGGTCACGAACCAGCCGTGACCGCCTCCGTGTGAATCGCCGCGCTTCTTCTTGGCCATGTCTCAAATCCCGACGCGCGGCCTCAGGCCGGCACCGGCTCGCCTTCGGCGTGGCGGTGCTTCTCGGGCAGATAGGCCAGCAGCATTTCGCGGACCAGCGTCGGGCTCTTGGAGTCGCGGATCATCAGGATGCCGTCGATGATCAGCGTGCGGTTGGTCTCTTCGTCCAGGAGCTTGCCATGCAGCTTGTCCGCGATCGGGATACAGAACAGGTTGGCGACCAGCGCGCCGTAGAGAGTCGCGAGGAGCGCGGTCGCCATGAACGGCCCGAGCTTTGACGGGTCGGTCATGTTGGCGAACATCTGCACCATGCCGATCAGCGTGCCGACCATGCCGAAGGCAGGCGCGCAGTCGCCGATAGCGCGGTAGATCTTGCTGCCTTCGTCCAGATGCATCAGGAAATTGTCGCGGTCGCGCTCGAGATTGTCGCGAATGAAATCGAGGTCGTAGCCGTCGGCGACGTAGCGGATGCCCTTGGCGAGGAACGGCTCGTCGGTCTCGACCTTTTCCAAACCCACCGGCCCCTGCTTGCGGGCGATCTCGGCGATGCGGGCGAGTTCGTCGACCAGATCATGCGCTGACAGACGGCTCATCGTGAAGGCAAACTTGGCGCCGAGCGGCAGGCCGTGGATCAGCGTCGAGAGCGGAAAGCGGATCATGGTCGCAGCCGTCGAGCCGCCGAAGATGATGATCATCGCATGCTCGGAAATGAACATGTGGAGATCGCCGCCCAGCAGCATCATCGTCGCGATGACGACAATGCCCGCCACGAGCCCGATGCTCGTCATGATATCCATGGGAGACTCCAACGCGAACGCAACAACGGCCGTCCTGGCCGATGGCGCGGCCCAACCCCGAACCGCATCGGAAACCCTAGTGAGCCGCGATTAAAGACGCGTAAAGGTTAAGTTGAGCCGGCGCGCCTGGCGGCCGCAGCGCGCTGAAAGGCGCCGGCTTTTGCCGACCGCCGACACGGATTTCAACATTTTGCTAACCATACGGCGGCCCCGCACCGTCACCCAAGGCGGGACGCGCGAAGTCCTCGGCTGCGCTCCCGCGATGCTCGGCGAGCCGGATCAGGCCGCCTTGTTCCTGACGGAACAGGGCAGCCTGCGAGCGGCGTCGCAACCGTAGATCGTTCCGGTTCCGCCGTTAGTGAATCTCCGCCGAACGCTTCAGCGCAGCTTTCAACTTCTCCAACGAGAAGTCGGGGCTGCGGGCGATCTCGAGGATCGGCGTCTCGCGGCGGCCACAGAGCTCGGCTGCCTCGGGCAGCTTTGCTGCGATGTCGCGCGGGATCACGATGGCGCCGTGCAGATCGGCGTGGATCAGATCGTCCGACTTCACGGTCATGCCGGCAACGCGCACCTCGCCGCCAAAGCTCTCGGCATGCACCCATGCATGCGACGGGCCGATCGAGCCGGCCAGTGCCTGGAAGCCCGGCGCCCATTGCGGGATGTCGCGGATCGAACCGTCGGTGATGACGCCGAGGCAGCCGAGCGCCTTGTGCACGTTGCTCTGCACCTCGCCCCAGAACGCGCCGTAGCCGACGTCGGGACCGTCGATATCCTGGATCACCGAGATGCGCGGACCGTGGCCGGTACCGACATATTCGTAATAGTCGATGCGGCGCTTGGACTGCTCTTCCGCCGGTAGCGAGTTTTTCAGCACCGAGCGGATCGCGACCGTGCGGGCATAGCCGACGATCGGCGGCAGATCGGGAAATGGGCAGACCAGCGGCTTGGTGGTGTAGCCGATCAGCCGGCGCTCGGGCGCCACGATCTCCATGGCATTGCAGATCGTCGGCGTGTCATAGCGGCCCAGCGCTTCGAGGACGGAAGCGGGCAGCGGCCCGGTCGCGATATTCGTCACGGCGTTCTCTCCCAGATTGGCGGCCGCTGTTGGCGCGGTGCCGCCGTCATCGGGCGATATAGCCGAGATCGGGCCTCAACCCAACTCAGGGCGCCTCATGGCAGATATCCAAGTCTTGCTGCTCAGGGTTTTGCCGCTCAGGGCCTTGCCGTTTAGTGCAGCCGGTCGGGCCGGTCATTCTCCCGCGGCGGCTCCGACAGGTTCGTCAGGGTCGGTGCCGAGGGCGGCGACGAGACCTCGCCTCCCACCGGCGCCGTGGCTTCCATCGCGCGTGCCTGGTCGCGATAGGATTTGTAGCCGAGCGGCAAAGCGAGCAGATACAGCACGGTGCCGATCGACAACACATGCCAGGGATAGGCGATCAGGATCGCGATGAAGACGATCACCGCGACGAACGCAGGCAGCACCAGTTCGGGCGGCACGCGCATGCGCTTGGTCTTGCCGGAGAACACCGGCAGGCGCGACACCATCAGGAAGGCGATCAGCAGCGTATAGGCAGCCGTCACCGCCGCAGGCAGCCGGCCGAGATCGAGGAACGCGACATAGATCGGCAGCAGCACCGTGATCGCGCCCGCCGGCGCCGGCACGCCGGTGAAGAAATTGGCGGCAAAGGCCGGCTTGTTGGGATCGTCCATGGTGGCATTGAAGCGCGCCAGGCGGAGGCCACCGGAGATCGCGAACACCATGGCGGCGATCCAGCCGGCATTGCCGAGTTCGTGCAGCTGCCAGAAATACAGCATCAGGCCGGGCGCCACGCCGAAATTGACGAAGTCGGCGAGGCTGTCGAGCTCGGCGCCGAACTTGGACTGCCCCTTGATCATGCGCGCGATGCGGCCGTCGATGCCGTCGAGCGCCGCCGCGAACACGATGGCGTAGACCGCGAGCGACATCCGCCCCTCGATCGAGAGCCGGATCGAGGTCAGGCCGGCGCAGATCGCCAGCAGCGTGATGACGTTGGGCACCAGCATGCGCACCGGGATCGGGCGGAACCGCCGGCGGCGCACATCAGGATCTCTAGAGTCGTAGGGCGTCATGGCTCGTCCTCACCTTGGGGCGAGATATAGCAAGCCGCGTTCCCCTCCGCCATTGCGGCGGAAGACCCTTCGGGCCGACTTATTGGTTAATTGGAGCGGTAGGCGCGGCTCGGGTCGTCTCCGGCGAGATCGGCCAGAATCGTCTCGCCGGCGATCGCGGTCTGGCCTTCCGAGACCAGCGCCCTGGTGCCCAGCGGCAGATAGACGTCGAGCCGCGAGCCGAAGCGGATCAGACCGAAGCGCTCACCGGCGCCGATTGCCTGCCCCTCTTTGACGAAGCAGACGATGCGCTTGGCGACGAGCCCTGCGATCTGGACCACGCCGATCCGCGCCGTCGGCGTCGTGATCGCCAGCGAGTTGCGCTCATTGTCCTCGCTCGCCTTGTCCAGCTCGGCATTGATGAACAGGCCGGGACGGTAGGCGATACGGTCCACCCGGCCCGTGATCGGGCTGCGGTTCACATGGCAGTTGAACACGCTCATGAACACCGAGATGCGCGGCAGTGGCCGGTCGCCGAGCCCGAGCTCGGCCGGCGGCAGCGCCATGGTGATCATCGAGACGCGGCCGTCGGCCGGCGACACCACGAGCCCCTCGCGCACAGGAGTCACACGCACGGGGTCGCGGAAGAACAGCGCGCACCACACGGTCAGGATGGTGCCGATCCACCCCAAAGGCGACCACAGCCAGAACAGGACGAGGCTTGCCAGCGCAAAGCCGCCGATGAAGGGATAACCCTCCTTGTGGATCGGCGGGATCTGACGCTGGATCGAATCGAGAATGGACATCGCTATCTGCCGCTCAGGGTTGATGGCGCAGGTCGTCCCGCGCGGTGGTGTTGTTTAGGCCAGAGTTGGGACCTGAGACAAGCTCACTCCGCCGCCGCAGGCGTCGTCAGGACATCGGCGACCGGCGGTGGCTCCCGGTTGGGCGCCTCGTCAGGGTCGGCCATCCTGGCCAGTTTCTCGCGCGCCGCCTCGGCCTCGCGCTGCCTGTTCCACATGCTGGCGTAAAGCCCCTCCTCCGCGAGCAGTTTCGCGTGGGTGCCGCGCTCGGCGATGCGGCCCTGGTCCAGCACGATGATCTCGTCGGCGCCGACGATGGTCGAGAGCCGATGGGCGATCACCAGCGAGGTGCGGTTCTTGGCCACGCGCTCGAGTGCGCCCTGGATCTCGTGCTCGGTGTGGGTGTCCAGTGCGGAGGTCGCCTCGTCCAGCACCAGGATCGGCGGCGCCTTCAACACGGTGCGCGCGATCGCGACCCGTTGTTTTTCACCACCTGACAGTTTCAGGCCGCGCTCGCCGACCTGGGTCTCGTAGCCTTTCGGCGCCATGCGGATGAAATGATCGATCTGCGCCAGCTGCGCTGCCTGCTCGACCTCGGCATCGCTGGCGTCCCAACGGCCGTAGCGGATGTTGTAGCGGATGGTGTCGTTGAACAGCACGGTGTCCTGCGGCACCATGCCGATGGACGCGCGCAAGCTCGCCTGCGTGACTTCGCGAATGTCCTGGCCGTCGATCAGGATCTTGCCGCCGGAAATGTCATAGAGGCGAAACAAAAGCCGCGAGATGGTTGACTTGCCCGCACCTGACGGGCCGACGATCGCGACCGTCTTGCCGGCCGGCACCTCGAAGCTGATGCCCTTGAGGATCGGACGGGACGGCTCATAGGCAAAGCGCACGTCCTCGAAACGCACATTGCCCGCGGAGACCACCAGCGGCTTCGCGCCCGGCGCGTCCTTGATCTCGGCCTCGCGTCCAAGCACGTTGAACATCTTCTCGATGTCGATGATCGCCTGCTTGATCTCGCGATAGACCATGCCCATGAAATTCAAGGGCTGGTAGAGCTGGATCATCATGGCGTTGACCAGCACGAAATCGCCGACCGTGTTGGTGCCGTTGCGCACGCCGATCGCGCACATCAGCATGGTCGCGGTCAGCCCCAGCGTGAAGATCACGGCTTGTCCGGTGTTGAGCACGGCAAGCGAAGTGTAAGCCTGGACGCTCGACTCCTCGTAACGCGCGACCGATCGGTCGTAGCGCTGCGCCTCACGGGTCTCGGCGCTGAAATATTTGACGGTCTCGTAGTTGAGCAGCGAGTCGATCGCCTTGGTGTTCGCCTCGGTGTCGGCATCGTTCATCTTGCGGCGGATGCCGATCCGCCACTCGGTCGCGATGTAGGTGTAGTACATGTAGACCGCGACAGTGACGAGGGTCGCGAGCACGTAGCGCCAATCGAACTGCCACAGCAGCACGGCCATCAGCAGCGAGACCTCGACGATGGTCGGGATCAGCTGCAGGATCACCATGCGCACGATGACCTCGATGCCCTCGCGGCCGCGCTCGAGCACGCGCGTCAAGCCGCCGGTCTTGCGCTCCAGGTGGAAGCGCAGCGACAGCTCGTGCATGTGGATGAAGGTGATGGTGGCGAGCTTGCGCACCGCATGCATGGCAACGCGCGCGAAAATACCGTCGCGCCATTGCGTGAGCACCGCCATCACGATGCGCATCACGCCATAGCTGGCGGTCAGCAGCAGCGGCGAGGCGATCACCCAGAGGTGCCAATTGTCGGCCTGAACCGGCGCGGTGTTGGCGCCGGTCAGCGCGTCGGTCGCCCATTTGAAGCTGAAAGGAACCGTCAGCGTGATCAGCTTGGCGGCGAGCAGCAGCACCATCGACCAGACCACGCGCATCTTCAGGTCGAAGCGGTCGCCCGGCCAGATATAGGGCCACAGATGCGCCAGCGTGCCCATCAGCGTGGCCCGCTCCAGCGGCCCCCCGGCGGGATCAGGAACGTTGGGGCCGGCGGGCAATTGAGCTTGGTCCATCAAGAAGCCTGAAAAAGCCCGTCGGATGCGGGCTGCGTTGCTATTAAGGATTTTCGATTGTCATATAGAGCCTTACCGATGCCCATGCACCCCGCCAGATGGCGAATCTTCGATTGTTCGCCGTCGTTTACCGGTAGATTTCCGGAAGTCCCGAATCACCGATTGGGCTTGACGCCTCTCCGCTGCAATGCATCATGGCACCAATGAGCACGATCAAAACCGTCTGTGTCTATTGCGGCTCCGGCCCAGGAACCAATCCCCGTTTCACCGAAGGCGCCAAGGCGTTCGGCAAGGCGCTCGCCGAGAACAACATCCGCCTCGTCTACGGCGGCGGCTCGCTCGGCCTGATGGGCTCGGTCGCGACCTCCGTGCTCGATCACGGCGGCACTGTCACCGGCATCATCCCCGATTTCCTGCGGATGCGCGAAAACGCGCTGACGCGCGTGCAGGAGATGATCGTCACCCCCGATATGCACGAGCGCAAGCGGCTGATGTTCGAACGCTCCGACGCCTTCGTGGCGCTGCCGGGCGGCGTCGGCACGCTGGAGGAACTGGTCGAGCAATTGACCTGGAAGCAGCTCGGACGTCACGCCAAGCCGGTGCTGCTGGCCAACATCGATAATTTCTGGGAGCCGCTGTTCTCGCTGCTGTCGCACATGCGCCAGACGGAATTCATCCGCGCCGGGCTTTCGGTCGACATCCTCAAGGCCGATCGGATCGAAGAGATTTTGCCGAAGCTGAAATCGGCGGCAGCGCAGATCGAAGATGCGGAAAAGCAGATCGCCCCGGAAATGGCGCGCAAGCTCTAGTCCGCAGGAAACGTCACCGCCTCGATCCGGTTACCATCGGGGTCGAGGACGAAGGCTGCGTAATAACGCACGCGATCGTGCGGGCGGATACCCGGCGAGCCGTCGGACACACCGGCGGACAGCGCCGCGGCGTGAAATGCATCGACCTCGGCGGTCGTCTTGGCCCGCAGGCAGATATGCACGCCGCTCTCCGGCGGCACGTGCGGCATGCCCTCGCGCAGATTGATCCAGAATTCGGGATAGGCCTTGCCAAAGCCGATCGTCCGCGGCCGCGTGACGATGCGCGTGAGCCCAAGGGCCCCGAGCGTTGCTTCGTAAAATGTCGCCGAACGTTCGAGATCGCTGACGCCGACGGAGATGTGATCAATCATGGGTCGCGCTCCCCTCTCTCCTCGTCATTGCGAGCGAAGCGAAGCAATCCAGACTGGCCCCGCGGACGCAGTCTGGATTGCTTCGTCGCTTCGCTCCTCGCAATGACGGCGTTTGTGGCGCCGCCATGGCTCACGGTCACTATCCCCTACGCTGGCGCGCCCGACTTCACCAGCTTGTAGATCACCGAATCCATCAGCGCCTGGAACGAGGCGTCGATAATGTTGGGGGACACGCCGACCGTGGTCCAGCTGTCGCCGTTCTCGTCCTCGCTCTCGATCAGGACGCGCGTGACCGCGCCGGTGCCGCCGTTGAGGATACGCACGCGATAGTCGATCAGCGTCAGGCCTTCGATATATTTCTGGTACTTGCCGAGATCCTTGCGCAGCGCGACGTCGAGCGCGTTGACGGGACCGTTGCCTTCGGCCGCCGAGATCAGATGCTCGCCGGCGACGTTGACCTTGACCACCGCCAGCGCCACGGTGACGCGCTCGCCATGCGAATTGTAACGCTGCTCGACATTGACGTCGAACTGCTCGACCTCGAAATAATGCGGCACCTTGCCGAGCGTGCGCCGCGCCAACAGCTCGAACGAGGCGTTGGCGGATTCATAGGCGTAGCCTTGCGCCTCCCGCTCCTTCAACTCCTCGACCAGCCGCGACAGTTTCGGATCGCTCTTCTCGTAGGCGATGCCGGCGCGGTCGAGCTCGGCGATGACATTGGAGCGTCCGGCCTGGTCGGACACCAGCACCTTGCGGTGATTGCCGACCAGTTCCGGCAGGACGTGTTCGTAGGTCTGCGGATCCTTCAGCACGGCGGAGGCATGGATGCCGGTCTTGGTGACGAACGCGCTCTCGCCGACATAGGCTGCATGCCGGTTCGGCACGCGGTTGAGCATGTCGTCAAGCGTGCGCGACACTTTGACCAGGGTCGCGAGCTTCTCCGCTGTCACGCCGATCTCGAAGGCGTCGGCAAACTCGGCCTTCAGCTTCAAGGTGGGGATCAGCGAGCAGAGATTGGCGTTGCCGCAGCGCTCGCCGAGGCCGTTCAGCGTGCCCTGGATCTGCCGCGCGCCGGCGCGCACCGCGGCGAGCGAATTCGCCACCGCCTGCTCGGTGTCGTTATGGGCGTGAATGCCGAGATGATCGCCGGGGATGTGCTTCGTCACCTCGGCAACGATCGCTTCGATCTCGTTGGGCATGGTGCCGCCGTTGGTGTCGCACAGCACCACCCAGCGCGCGCCGGCGTCATAGGCAGCTTTCGCGCAGGCGAGCGCGAAACCGGAATCCTCCTTGTAACCGTCGAAGAAATGCTCGCAGTCGAGCATCACCTCGCGGCCGGCGGCCTTCGCCGCCGCAACGCTGTCGCGGATCGACGCGAGGTTCTCCTCCTTCGTCGTCTCCAGCGCAACGCGCACCTGATAGGCCGACGACTTCGCCACGAAGCAGATCACGTCGGCTTTTGCCTCAAGCAGCCCGGCCACGCCGGGATCGTTGGAGACCGAGCGCCCCGCCCGACGTGTCATGCCGAACGCAGTGAAGCGCGCATGCGAAAACTTCGGCTTGGTGCCGAAGAACTCGGTGTCGGTCGGATTGGCGCCGGGATAGCCGCCCTCGACATAGTCGATGCCGAGTTCATCGAGCATCTGGGCAATGATTTGCTTGTCGGTCAATGTGAAATCGACCCCATTGGTCTGCGCACCGTCACGCAGCGTGGTGTCGAACAGATAGAGACGCTCCTTGCTCATTGCAGCGCTCCCGACGCGGGGCCGCTGCCGAGCGTCTTTTGCATAGTGGTGTTGGCCAGCCACTCGTCGTTGACGGTGATGCTGTTGCGCTGCATGGCGACATAGCCGCGCTTGGCGAAAAAGCCCTGCGCGTTATCGCTGGCGTCGACCGTCAGCTTGTCGGCGCCGCGGCCGCCCGCAAGCTTTTCCAGCGCATCGACGAGCATCGTCGCCAGGCCCTGCCCGGCCACGGCCGGATGCACATAGAGCATGCGGATATGGTCCTTGCCCCGCAGCGACGCAAAGCCCACCGGTGATCCCTCCAGCGTTGCGATCAGCGTCAGGTCGGAGGCGAGCCCCTTGCCGAACTCTTCGTCCTCCACCGACGCCATCCAGGCCTGCTGCTGCGCTTCGCTATAATCGTCGCCGGTCAGCTCTTCGATGCTGGCCGTGAAGATCGCGGCGAGAACCGGCACGTCCTCCGGCAGGAAGGGCCGCAAGCCGGGCTTTGGGAGTGCTTGTGCCATCGTCTTTACCACATCCCATAGAGTTTCAGTGCCAGCGCCACGGCGGCGCCGAGCAGCAGGATTTTCAGCGCGATGTAATAGAACCAGTGCCGCGGAAAAGGCGTGTCGGGCCGCTTCATCGTGCGACCTCCCACGTCGTGCCTTCCTTGGAGTCCTTGATCGCAACGCCCATCGCGGCAAGCAGATCGCGGATACGATCGGATTCCGCAAAGTCTTTGCGCGCACGCGCCGCCGTCCGCTCCGAGATCAGCCGCTCGACTTCCTTGGCATCGACGCCGCTCGCCTGCTGCTTGCGCCCTTCCCACTGTGCGGCGCTCTCGGAGAGAAAGCCGAGCAGCCGCAACGAACCCGCGAGGGCACCAACGTCGCTGCCGCGCAGGCCATGCAGCGCCGCGATGGCCAGCGGCGTGTTGAGGTCGTCGAGCAGCGGCTCGATCACCGACGGGGCGGGCTTGCCGGGTACGACGTCAGCCGCAACCCGATACCAGTCGTCGAGCGTCCTGGCGCTCTCCTCCAGCGACTTCGTCGTCCAGTCGATCGGCGAGCGGTAATGCGTCTTGAGCATATTCAGGCGCAGCACTTCGCCCGGCCATTCCGCGAGCAGCTCGTGAATCGTGACGAAGTTGCCGAGCGACTTCGACATCTTCTCGCTCTCGACCTGCAGGAAGCCGTTGTGCATCCAGTAGTTCGCCATGCGCTCCCGGTGGAAGGCGCAGCAGGTCTGCGCGACCTCGTTCTCGTGATGCGGAAATACGAGATCGATGCCGCCGCCATGGATGTCGAAGTGCTCGCCGAGATGCTTCCAGGCCATGGCCGAGCACTCGACGTGCCAGCCCGGCCGCCCCTGCGCGGCGATGCCGGCGGGTGACGGCCATGACGGCTCGCCGGGCTTGGAGGGCTTCCACAGCACGAAGTCGGTATTGCCCTTCTTGTAGGGCGCGACATCGACGCGCGCGCCGGCAACCATCTCGTCCAGTGAGCGATTGGACAGCGCGCCATAGCGCGGCAGCCCGGAATCGACCGCGTTCATCGCCTGCGGCGAGAACAGCGCGTGATCCTCGGCAACATAGGCAAAGCCGCCGGCGACCAGCCGTTCGATGATCTCGCGCATCTCGCCGATATGCTCGGTGGCGCGCGGCTCCACGCTCGGCCGCAGCGCACCGAGTGCGTCAACGTCGGCGTGAAACTGTTTGCCGGTCTGCTCCGTGACTTTCCGGATCGCCTCGTTCAGCGGCAGGCCGGGGAAATCCCGCGCCGCGCGGTCGTTGATCTTGTCGTCGACGTCGGTGATGTTGCGGACATATTTGACGTGCGCCTCACCGTAGAGATGGCGCAGCAGCCGGAACAGCACGTCGAACACGATCACCGGCCGGGCGTTGCCGATATGGGCGAAGTCATAGACGGTCGGTCCGCAGACATACATGCGGACGTCCTTGGCATCGAGCGGCACGAAGGTGCGCTTTTCCCGGCTCAGCGTATCGTAAAGGCGCAATTCCATAAGGATACCCGTCGGCTGTTGGCCGGGCGTCCACTGCTCTCAATGGTTTTGAGAAAAGACGGCTCCAGCCAGCGAATCGCTAGCTCGTAATCTCGCGGCAAATGGCGCAAATGACGAGGAGACCGTTCATGACGGAACATATGGGCTATGAGGCGGCCCCGCGTCAAGAGAGCCGCGAAAATGCCGCTTTATCTCCGCAATGCGCAGCCGCCGCGCATAGATGGTTCATATCCTTAACCATTTGAGCCCATTCTGGAACTGGCAGTTCCTATTTTTTGCCCTCCGGTGTTTTCATGCGATCATTGCTCGCGCTCATTTCTTGCGCCTCCATGCTTGTCGTTTCCAGCGCTCTCGCCGAGACCCGCGTCTTCATCATCCCCAACCAGGCGGACGGCTACGGCGTCGATCAGTGCCTGGCCAAGAGCGACAAATGCGGCGCGCAGGTCGCCAGCACCTACTGCCAGTCACGCGATTTTGCCCAGGCTTCGGCCTATCGCCGGGTCGATCCCGACGAAATTACCGGCTCTGTCCCCAAATCCGGCGCAAACTGCTCCCATGGCCATTGCGACGAATATGTCGCAATCACCTGCCAGCGCTGAATTCGCTCGGAACTGGCGTACCTTAGGCCCAATCGCTGGCCTCTGAAACGACGTGACGATGCCGCAGGAAGCGGCTATGGGAGGGCGCGCTTCGGCCCCCCACATCACGCGTGGCCGTGACCTCGCTAGAATGGCGGATATGCCTGAATTTTTGTCTCTCTCCCGTGCTCGCTCGATCCTTGCCTGCGCCGTGCTCTTGAGCACGGTCGTGCTCGCCAATGGTGCCTCCGCACAGGCCGGCCCGCCGGGACCGCCGCCTCAGCCCGGCCAGAACGGGCTCGGACCCAACCCGATGTGCGCGCGCCTGGAAGGCCAGCTCGCCGGTCTCGATCGTGGCAACGGCGGTGATCCCGCGCGCGAAGACCAGATCCGCCGCTATCAGGAATCGCAGAGCAAGCAGCAGGCCGAGCTCGACCGCGTCACCATGCAGGCCAAGCGCATGGGTTGCGATTCCTCCGGCTTCTTCTCGCTGTTCAGCGGCCAGTCCGCGCAATGCGGTCCGGTCAACACCCAGATCCAGCAGATGCGCGCCAATCTGGACCAGATCACCGGCAATCTCGAACGCCTGCGCGGCGGCGCCGGCGGCTTCAGCCCCGAGCGCGACAACCAGCGCCGCTCGGTGCTGGCAGCACTGGCGCAGAACAATTGCGGCCCGCAATATGCCAACGCCGCGCAGTCGCAAGGCGGCGGCAACTTCCTGAGCAATCTGTTCGGCGGCAACAACCCCAACAATCCGCAAAGTGTGCCGCCGTCCGATCTCGGCCCGCAATCAGGCACCTATCGCACCGTGTGCGTGCGCACCTGCGACGGCGCGTATTTCCCGGTCTCGTTTGCGACCGTGCCGGCGCGCTTCCCCGACGACGAGAAGACCTGCAAGGCGCTGTGCCCTGCCGCCGAAGCCGTGCTCTACACCCATCGCAATCCCGGCGAGGACATGAACTCCGCGGTCTCCACCAGCGGCCAGCCCTATACGGCGCTGCCGACCGCGTTCAAATTCCGCAGCGAGTTCAACCCGTCCTGCTCCTGCAAGGCCGCGGGCCAGACCTGGGCCGACGCGCTCAAATCGGCAGACGACAAAGCATCGGCCGAGCAGCAGGGTGACATCATCGTCACCGAGGAGAGCGCCAAGAAGATGCAGCAGCGGCAGCTCAACAAGGGCACGCCTGCGAATGCCAAGAAGGGCGCGGCGCCAGCGCCGACGACGGCTGGCGCGCCGGCAGCAACGCCGCCGGCGGAAACCGGCACCCCTGCGACCTCGTCCGAGAACAAGCCGATCCGTTCGGTCGGCCCGAGCTTCCTGCCGCAACAGCAGAAGTAGGCGGCCACAAATTCAACTGTCATGCCCGCGAAGGCGGGCATCCAGTCCTCCGAGGCGGCAGTTGGGTTTCGACAACGTCCGCCGCGGCGTACTGGATCATCCGCCTTCGCGGATGATGACAGCGTCGTACGTGACGACACCGTCCATCCCACGACCTTCGGCCAGCCTCACCCCTCGAACGCGTCGATCGAGGCTTTGCTCCCACGCGACACCAGCGTCTCGTCCGGGGCGGCGAGCTGCTCGCCTTTGTCGCGAAAGCGGTTGGTGATGGGATAACGGCGGTCGCGGCCAAAATTCCTGGCTGTGACCTTGACGCCGGGCGCGGCTTGGCGGCGCTTGTATTCGGCGACGTTGAGGAGATGATCGATGCGGGTGACCGTCTCGCGATCGAAGCCGGCGGCGATGATTGTGTCGAGCGGCTCTTCGCGCTCGATGAGACGCTCCAGGATTGCGTCGAGCACGTCGTAAGCCGGCAACGAATCCTGGTCGGTCTGGTTCTCGCGCAACTCCGCCGTCGGCGGCCGCGTGATGATGTCGGGCGGGATCACCTCGCCGTCCGGCCCCAGCGCCCCCTCGGGCTTCCACGAATTGCGCAAGCTTGCCAACCGAAACACCTGCGTCTTGTAGATGTCCTTGATCGGATTGAAGCCGCCATTCATGTCGCCGTAGAGCGTGGCGTAGCCGACCGACATCTCCGACTTGTTGCCGGTGGTCACCACCATCAGACCGGTCTTGTTGGAGATCGCCATCAGCAGCGTACCGCGGGTCCGGGCCTGGAGATTCTCCTCGGTGACATCGGGCGGCAGACTCTTGAAGATGCCGGACAGGATGGTCTCGAACCCATTCACCGCTTCCGCGATCGGCAGGACCTCGTAGCGGATACCGAGATGGCCGGCGAGCTCGCCGGCGTCCGCAATCGAGCTTGCCGCAGTGTAGCGATAAGGCAGCATCACGCCATGCACCTGATCCGCACCCAGCGCATCGACCGCAATCGCTGCGCACAGCGCGGAATCGATGCCGCCGGAAATGCCGAGCAGCACACCAGGGAAGCCATTCTTGGCGACGTAGTCGCGCAAGCCCAGCACGCAAGCCGCGTAGTCGGCGTGGTCGCCCTCGGGCTGCGCGGCGATCGGACCGGTGCAGCGCCAATCGTCGCCGCTTCTCGTGAAGTGCAGTGTGGTGATGCTCTCCGCGAACGCCGGCAATTGCGCCGCGAGCGAAAGGTCGCCGTTGAGCGCGAAGGAAGCACCGTCGAACACCAGCTCGTCCTGGCCGCAAACCTGGTTGAGATAGACCAGCGGCAGGCCGCTCTCGGTGACGCGCGCGACCGCGACCGACAAACGCACGTCAGCCTTGTTGCGGGCGTAAGGCGAGCCGTTCGGCACAAGGATGATCTCGGCGCCGGTCTCGGCCAGCGTCTCGACCACGTTCTCGTAGTCCTCGGACTCCTCCAGCCAGATGTCCTCGCAGATCGGCACACCGATGCGCACGCCGCGCACGGTGACGGGGCCGGCCGCAGGGCCGCGCGAAAACAGCCGTTTCTCGTCGAACACGCCGTAATTCGGCAGATTGCATTTGAAGCGCAGGCCAGCGATACGGCCGCCATCGAGCAGCGCACAGGCATTGTAGAGCCTGCCCTCCTCGACCCACGGCGTGCCGATCAGCATCGCCGGCCCGCCATCGGCGGTCTCGCGCGCCAGCGCTTCGATCGCAGCGCGGCAGGCGGCCTGAAACGAAGGCTTCTGCACCAGATCTTCCGGCGGGTAACCGGCGATGAACAATTCCGGAAACAGCAGGAGATCGGCGCCGTCGGCGGCTGCCTGCACGCGCGCCGCGCGCGCTTTGGCGGCATTTCCGTCGATGTCGCCCATGGTGGGATTGAGCTGGGCGAGCGTGACCGCGAATGCATTGAGACGTTCGGTCATGGCCACCGCGCTCCGATCAGAGCATGATCCGGAAAAGTGTGAAGCGGTTTTCCGAAAAGATCATGCTCAAAACAACAACCTAAAGCGCGATTAGCGCTTTAGAGGAATCCCAATCGCTCGATCGCGGCGATGATCCAGAACGCGCCGGCCATCAGCAGCGCGACGCCGACGGCGGCCGAGCCCATGTCCTTGACCCGCCCGATCTGCTTGTCGTGATCCATGGTCAGCCGATCGGCAAGCTTCTCGATCGCGGTATTGAGCAGCTCGACCGTCAGCACGAACGCAACCGAGCAGACCAGCTCGACCGCCCGCATCGCGGTCGCGCCGATGAACCAGGCCAGCGGCAGCGACAGCAGGAGCGCAAAGATCTCCTCGCGGACGGCCTGTTCCGAGCGGAACGCAAAGGCCAGACCGTTACGGGAATTGATCGTGGCCTTCCAGATCCGCAGCAAGATCCTAGAGCCCCGCTGCGGCCGGGATCGGCTTGACCTTGCCGGCGCGCTCCTGCTTGAGCAGCTCGGCGACCAGGAAGGCCATATCGATGGATTGCTCGGCGTTGAGCCTGGGATCGCAGACCGTGTGGTAGCGGTCGTTGAGGTCCTCATCGGTGATGGCGCGGGCGCCGCCGAGACACTCGGTGACGTCCTGACCGGTCATCTCCAGATGGACGCCGCCGGCATGGGTGCCCTCGGCGGCGTGGATCGCGAAGAACGACTTCACCTCGGACAGGATGCGGTCGAACGGCCGCGTCTTGTAACCTGACGTCGATGTGATGGTGTTGCCGTGCATGGGATCGCACGACCAGACCACCACTTTGCCCTCGCGCTTCACGGCGCGGATCATGTTCGGGAGGTGCTCGCCGATCTTGTCGGAGCCGAAGCGGCCGATCAGCGTCAGCCGGCCCGGTTCGTTGTCGGGATTGAGCACGTCGATCAGCTTCAGCAGTTCGTCGGGCTTGAG
The DNA here is from genome assembly GCF_055811255.1 of Bradyrhizobium sp. MI1.11. NCBI lineage: Bacteria > Pseudomonadati > Pseudomonadota > Alphaproteobacteria > Hyphomicrobiales > Nitrobacteraceae > Bradyrhizobium > Bradyrhizobium sp. MI1.11. The sequence continues at coordinate 99,670 of NZ_JBVVPM010000008.1, read as the reverse complement.
CGACGGGCCGCATTTGAGCCCGATCGGATTCTTGATGCCGCGGAAATATTCGATATGGCCGTGGTCGAGTTGGCGGGTGCGGTCGCCGATCCAGATCATGTGACCCGAGGTCGCGTACCAGTCGCCGGTAGTGGAATCGACGCGGGTCATGGCCTGCTCGTAGCCGAGCAGCAGGGCCTCGTGGCTGGTGTAGAAATCGGTGGCGCGCAGCTCGGGGTGGGCCTCGAGATCGAGGCCGCAGGCGCGCATGAAGTTGAGCGCATCGGAGATGCGGTCGGCCAATTCCTTGTAGCGGCGGGACTGCGGCGAGTCCTTGAGGAAGCCGAGCATCCACTGATGCACGCTGCCGAGATTGGCGTAGCCGCCGGTCGCGAACGCGCGCAACAGGTTCAGCGTCGCGGCCGACTGGCGATAGGCCATCAGCTGGCGCTGCGGATCAGGGATGCGCGCTTGCTTGGTGAAGGCGATGTCGTTGACGATGTCGCCGCGATAGCTCGGCAGCTCGACACCGTCGATCTTCTCCATCGGCGAGGAGCGCGGTTTTGCGAACTGGCCGGCGACGCGCCCGACCTTCACCACCGGGACGGCGCCGGCATAGGTCAGCACCACCGCCATCTGGAGCAGCACACGAAAGAAGTCGCGGATGTTGTTGGCACCGTGCTCGGCAAAGCTCTCGGCGCAGTCGCCGCCCTGCAGCAGGAAGGCCTCACCGGCCGCGACCCGCGCTAAGGCCTTCTTCAGATTGCGCGCCTCGCCCGCGAATACCAGCGGCGGAAAGGTCGCAAGCTGCGCCTCGACGTCGGCCAGGGCCTTGGCGTCGGGATAATCGGGCACCTGTAGCACCGGCTTGCTGCGCCAGGATTCGGGCGTCCACCGCTCGGACATCGCAATCTCTCCGTGAAGCAAAAAGCACAACCTGATCTGTGGGTTGCGAGGGTCGCCTTATACACAGGCTGGCCACCGGCCGCCAGTTGTAAATCCAATTGGCACTGCAAAGCCTTGCGGGGAAAGCCAAATTCGCATTTGCTGGGAAACGGCGAGGAAACCGGCAGGATACCTTCTGCCCATGGGCGTGGCACTGGACGACGTTTTCATCGACGAGATCAGCTTCCCGGCGACCGACGGGTATGCGCTGGCCGGCACGCTATTTCTGCCGCGCGGCACCAAACGCCATGCCGTGCTGGTGAATTCGGCGACTGCCGTCCCGCGAAAAATCTATCGCGGCTTTGCCTCCTATCTCGCCCATCGCGGCTGCGCGGTCCTGACCTACGACTATCGCGGCATCGGCGACTCCCGGCTGCCGGCGATGGTCGGCTACAACCAGCCGAAATCGCTGGTCGGCTTCAAGGCCTCGATGTCGGACTGGGCCGCGCTCGATGTCACCGCCGCAGTGCACTGGATGCGGGAGCGCTACAACACCCTGCCCTTAGCCTATGTCGGTCACTCCTTTGGCGGCCAGGCGCTCGGGCTGATCGCCAACAACGCGGACATCTCGCGCGCCGCGTTCGTGGCCTCGCAGGCGGCGACCTGGCGGCTGATGACATCGCCGGAAAAATACCGCGTCTTCGCTTTCATGAATCTTGTCGGTGTGCCGCTCGTCCACGCGCTCGGTTACGCGCCGGGCTGGGCCGGCATCGGTGAGGATTTACCCAAGGGCGTCTTCCTGCAATGGGCCGAGTGGGTTTCGAGCCCCCGTTATCTCTTCGATTCAAAGCTGCCGGCGCTGGAGAATTTCGCCAGATTCAAGGGCGAGCTGCGCACACTCTGCTTCTCCGACGATCCCTGGGCAACGCAGCCCGCGGTCGAGTTGCTTGCGAGCGGATTCACCGCGATCAAGCCGGAGGTGCTCAACGTGAAGCCGTCCGACGTCGGCGCCAAGGCGATCGGCCATTTCGGCTTCTTCCGCCCCGACCATCGCGACACGCTGTGGCGTGGCGTCGCGGAATGGATCCAGGGGGAATGAGAATACAGCATGAAAGGCGTGGACCGACACATGCTCCTTCCCTGAGTGAAGCAGACCTGAGCACGATGATCCGGCATTCCGTCTTGTGACCCCGGACGAACGTCGGTGCTAGCCGAAAGCAGCTCTGCGTGCTTTGATGCGCAGGGCCAAATATCTTATTTTAGAGGCCATTTTGTTAGAGGCAATTTTGACCGGCGAGCGCGTGGAACGACGACTTGTAGCGGTATTGGCTGCCGATGTCGCCGGTTACAGCCGTCTCATGGGCGCCGACGAGGAAGGCACGCTGGCCCGGCTGAAGGCGGCTCGAAGGATCGTTGTCGACCCCACGATCGCTGCGCATCGCGGCCGCATCGTCAAGACCACCGGCGACGGCATGCTGGTCGAGTTTGCGAGTGCGGTGGACGCCGCGCGCAGTGCGGTCGAAGTCCAGCGCAGAATGGCGGCGCAGAACGCCGACGTCTCCGCGGCAATGAGGATCGATTTCCGGATCGGCATCCACATCGGCGACATCATCATCGATGACAACGACATCTTCGGCGATGGCGTCAACATTGCCGCGCGCCTTGAAGGAATAGCCGACCCCGGCGGCATCTGTATCTCCGACGATGCTCGTCGGCAGATTCGCGGCAAGATAGACGTCGTCTATAACGATATGGGTCTGCAAGCACTCAAGAATATCGCCGAACCGATGCATGCATGGCGCCTCCTTGTCGATGCGAATTCCTCTGCAGCATCAAAGCCAGCACAAGCGCCTGAAATTGCGCGACCGCTGGCGCTCCCGGACAAGCCGTCCATCGCGGTGCTGCCGTTCCAGAACATGAGTCCCGATCCGGACCAGGAGTTCTTCGCGGACGGAATCGCGGAGGACGTCATCACGGCATTGTCGCGATATTCCTCACTGTTCGTCATCGCCCGCAATTCGTCATTTTCCTTCAAGGGACGCGCGGTAGACGTAAAACAAGTCGACCGCGAACTGGGCGTTCGCTATGTGCTTGAGGGCGGCCTGCGAAAATCCGGCAACCGCGTCCGAGTCACCGCACAGCTTGTCGAAGCAGAGACAGGCAATCATGTCTGGGCGGAACGCTACGACCGCGATATAGCCGACATCTTCTCCGTACAGGATGACATCGCGCAGTCCACGACCATCGCCATTGCGCCGGTCATTGCCGGCGCCGAGCAACAGCGGGCAATGCGCAAGCCACCCGCAAGTCTTGATGCCTGGGGTGCCTACCAGCGTGGGATGTGGCATCTCGGCAAAGCGAGTACCGAGGATGATGCGCTTGCCGGAGAATTCTTTCAGCGGGCCATCGATCTCGATCCGATGTTCGCGTCCGGATATATCGGGCTCTCCACCGTGCTCAGTCGGTCGAAAGGAACACAAGTCGAAGAAGAAGAATTGGCGCGACGCGCGGTCGCTCTGGATCGCGGCAACGCAGACGCCCACTCACGCCTGGGGCTGGCGCTCAACGCTCGGGGCGATCACGGCGGAGCACGTGCGCAGGCCGAGCGTGCGCTGGCACTCTGCCCGAATCTCGCACCGGCTCACGGAGCGCTGGGCGTCATTCTCGCGTATTCTGGCTGTCCCAAAGAGGGCCTCGTCGCCCTCGAGACGTGCATTCGGCTGGACCCTCGTGACCCATCGCTGGTGAATCGCTTGAACCAGGTCGCGTTGGCTCACTATTTTTGCCGGGACTACACGGCCACAGTCGAGGCGGCGGAGCGCGCGATCCGAACATTTCCCGATTTTCCCTCCCCCTACCGCTGGCTTACCGCAGCTCTCGGCCAACTCGGTCGAACCGCTGAAGCCGACGATGCGCTGCAGAAAGCAATCGCAATTTCATCAGCATCCTTCGAGTTTCAGGTCCGTCAACGGCCACCGTGGTTTCGGCCAGAAGATCACGCCCTCATGTTGGACGGTCTTCGTAAAGCCGGTTGGGAGGATTGAAGAGGCAGTTGACCGATTTCCATTCACGGCCCGTCGTGTCGGTGATGTAGCGCGGGGTCCGACGCAAGCGGCAAGCCGCCGGCCTGGGCGCGAACCGCCGCGGTTGCAGTCGGAACGACGAGTATGCGTCCTAGCGAATGATTGTCGTCAGCGACGAATAGCGCTTGTTCGGCTTGGCTTCGCCGGGCGCGAATTGCGCAAAGGCGTCGCTGACGCGGACGGCCGGCGGCGTATCGCCGGCGAAACGAAACTCCTTTGGCCGCGGCGCGTAGAAGCTGGCGCTGTAATAAGCATCGTCGAAGCGCGCCTCGCCGATCCCGAACATTGCGTCGCACGCGAACAGAAGTGCGTAGACTCCCGCGACCGCGACGACGACCTCCCTGAGAACTGACATTGCTGATGCCCCACCCTGTTGCAGGCAGGATGCACGCCGGTTCCAAAGCCGGGGTTTATGGCCGTATAGTTCTTTTCCGCAGGGTTTGCCGCCGCTGAGCGGAATGCAGACAATTTTACCGATCTCGAAAAAAGAGCCCGCCGGACCGGGTGATCAGGCGGGCTCAAGGCTTGGCCGCTCGGGAGGTTTCAAACGGCCAGACTCATCCAGACAGCCTTGGGCTCGGTGAAATTGTCGAGCGCGGCGGTGCCGTGCTCGCGGCCGAGGCCGGAGTCGCGCTCGCCGCCCCAGGGCAGGCGCACGTCGGTGTAGCCATAGGTGTTCATCCAGACCGTGCCCGCGCGCGCCCGCTTGGCGAAGCGCTGCAGCTTGCCGATGTCGCGGCTCCAGACGCCGGCGGCGAGGCTGTAAGCCGTGCCGTTGGCAATCCGCAAAGCGTCGGCCTCGTCCTTGAACTTGATGACGCTGACGACGGGGCCAAAGATCTCTTCCTGTGAGATCCGCATCTCATGCGCGACATTCGCGAACACCGCGGGGCTGATGAAGTAGCCGCGATCGCCTACCTTCTCGCCACCGGTGACGAGGGTCGCGCCCTCCTTCCGGCCGATATCAACATAATCGAGGACCGATTTCATCTGCTTCTCGGATATGACGGGGCCGAGCGTCGTCTTGCGGTCGAGCGGGTCGCCGATCCTGAGCGACTTTGCGCGCGCTGCCAGTCGCTCGACGACCTCGTCATGGGCCTTCTCCTGCACCAGCACGCGGGAGCCTGCCGAGCAGACCTGGCCTGCATTGAAGAAGATGCCGGAAGCCGCAGCTTTCGATGCGGATTCGAGATCCGCATCGTCGAAAATGACGTTGGCCGACTTGCCGCCCAGCTCGAGCGAGACGCGCTTGAAGTTGCTTGCGGCGCCCTTCATGATTCCCCGCCCGACACCGGGAGAGCCGGTGAAGGTGACCTTGTCGACGTCGGGGTGATTGACCAGCGCGTCGCCGACGACGCGGCCGGGGCCAGTGACGACGTTGAAGACGCCCGCCGGCAGGCCGGCTTCAAGCGCGAGCTCGGCGATGCGTAGCGCCGACAACGAGGTCAGCTCGGCCGGCTTCATCACGATGGTGCAGCCGCAGGCCAGCGCCGGCGCAAGCTTCCACATCCCGATCATCAGCGGGAAATTCCAGGGCACGATCGCCGCGACCACGCCGACCGGCTCGCGCACGGTGTAGGTCAGGGCATCATCGCGCACGGGCACGACGTCGCCGCTGATCTTGTCGGCCCAACCGGCGTAGTAGATCAGCGTGTCGACGGCGGCCGGAAAATCCTGCCGCGATGTCGCGGAGATCGGCTTGCCGGCGTCGATCGATTCGAGTTCGATGATCTCCTCGGCGTGGGCCTTGAGCAGGTCAGCCCAGCGCAGCAGTATCTGGCCGCGTTCGGACGCCCGCATCGTGCGCCAGGAGCCTTCGAAAGCCCGGCGCGCGGCGGCGACCGCATGCTCGACATCGGCCTCGTTGCCTTCGGCGACGACGGCGATGACCTGCCCGGTGGCCGGATTGAGCGACTTGAAGGTGCGACCGGAGCTTGCGGGGACGCGGCGGCCGTCGATCAGCAGATGCTGTGGCCGGGACATGAACTCGGTGGCCGGCGAATGTGCAAAGTCATATGCAACAGACATCATATTTCCTCCAGTTCTGGTATGCCAGACTAGATGTCTGTAGAGCGGAGTAAATATGATATGGTTTGCAAATGGACGCTCCTGATATGAAGTCCAGTTCATAAAGAGGACCAATGCTTCAGATCGAGATCGAGGCCGTATGGCGGTTTCGCCGCGAGGGCAATCCGCGCACAGCCATCATCATGCTCGGCGTCCTCAACGAAATCCGGAGGACCGGGAAGATCACCAGCGCGGCCAAGGACGCCCACCTCTCCTATCGCCATGTCTGGAATCTGATCGAGCAATGGTCGGAGTTCTTCGGCACGCCGCTGGTCGAGACCCAGCGCGGCAAGGGCTCAAAGCTCACACCGTTCGGCGAGCGGCTGGTGTGGGCGGGCGAGCGCATGCAGGCCCGGCTCGGACCTCAGCTTGAAAACCTCGCGCAGGAATTGGCGAGCGAGATCAAGCCGTTCCTCGAGCAGCGCCCGTCGGTGATCCGCGTGCATGCCAGCCACGGCTTTGCGGTGGCAAAACTGCGCGAATTCCTCGACCGCGAACCGGGCATCGGCGTCGATCTGCGCTATGTCAGCAACCAGCATTCGCTGGTCTCGCTGGCGCAGGGCGCCTGCGATCTCTCGGGCCTGCATCTGCCGCACGGCGCGCTGCGCGCCCAGGGCATCAAGGCTGCGCGCGAATGGCTCGATCCACGCGAGGATCGCATCGTCAGCTTCGTCACACGCGAAATGGGATTGATGGTCGCGCGCGGCAATCCGCTGCGCATCGCTTCGCTCGACGATCTCACCGGACCAAAAGTCCGCTTCGTCAATCGCGACCACGATTCCGGCACGCGGCTCCTGTTCGACCAACTGCTCGCGGCAAGCGGAATTGACGAGAGCCGTATCAACGGCGCGCAGCAGATCGAGTTCACCCACGCCGCGGTCGCAGCCTATGTCGCGAGCGGCATGGCCGATGCGAGTTTCGGCGTCGAGGCCGCCGCCCGGCATTTCGGCCTCGATTTCATCCGGCTCCTGACCGAGGATTATTTCTTCGTCTGCAAGCGCGCGTTCCTGGACACCGGGCCGATGCAGCGCATCCTGGAGATCATCCGCAGCGCCAATTTTCGCGCGGCTGTCGCTACGCTACCCGGCTATGTGCCGTCGGACACGGGCACCGTCACCGGTGTGAAGGCGTTTCTGGAGATGCACGCCGTGCGATAATGCCGAAGGATGCCGTCGCCTTGTCCGCGCCGGTCAGATCGCCGGCTCGTCCTTCAGCGCCGACAGGACCCGCTCGCCCTGCGCGGTCAGCCGGTACGTCACCAGCGGACGGCTCGACGGTGGTTTGCGCGCGAGCTCGACGATGTAGCCGCGCACCATCAGGGCTTCGAAGCTGCCGTAATAGCCGAACATGCTGATCTGGTTCTGCCTGAGCAGCTTGAACTCGCGCAAGAGACGGATCTCGTTGCCCGACAGCAGCGACCGGCGCACGCGCTGAACGAACCGCGCGCGCTGCTCGAACCAGTTTTGGTCCGGCAGTTCGTGCAAGGCCGGTGCCGGGGCCCGTTCGCAGGGACGCGCGTCCTGCGCAATCTCGACCGTCACCTGCGGCAGGCACGGCATGCTACTGCTGACAACCGCGTCCTTCGCGACGTCGAGCAACGCGAGCGGCCAGCGCCGCTTGTTGTCCACCATGACCGGCGCTGGCATGACGCTGTCGCGCACCAGCTGCTCGAAGCGTCCGGCGGTGACGCCGACATAGGCCGCCGCGCGACGGCGATCGACCAGACGCGTATCCGGCGCGACCTCGCAAACAATGTTCTCGTCCACCCCGGATCCCCTGGCGCCTCGTTGCGCATGGCATGACGGTCCGGCGGGACCGGCCAAGCCGGGCGCGAACCTAGGTGGGAGGAGCGTGCTCGAAAAGCACAGAATTTCGTACATATTGATGCCGTTTCGGCAACAGCTATAGTGGGCCGGGGATCCCATGCGCTTTCACTCACCGGCCATCCAGTACTTCCACGCCGTCCGCCGCACCGGTTCGATTCGGGCCGCGGCGCGCCTGCTGAACGTTGCCTCGTCGGCCGTAAGCCGCCAGATTCTCAAGCTCGAACAGGAGGTTGGGTCACCGTTGTTCGAGCGCAATGCGCGCGGCCTGACGCTGACGACGGTCGGCGAGATGTTGGCCCGGCACGTCATGAACGTGCTCCAGGACCTCGACCGCTTCCGCTCGGACGTCGCGTCCCTGTCGGGGACCTGGCACGGCACCGTCAGCATTGCCTGCATCGAGTCGCTCACGGAATCGGTGCTGCCGGACCTGATCGCCTCACATCGCGGCCGCGCCCGGCGCGTCAGCTTCACCACCGAGGTGAAGGGATCGTCGGATGTGCTGGAGGCCCTGAGCCGCGGCGAGGCCGACATCGGCATCGCCATGGCGCTGCGCCATCCGCCGGACCTGCGCCAGGTCGCCTTGAAACGGTTTCGCCTCGGCGCCGTCGTCGCGCGCGAGCATCCACTGGCGCGCCGCAAGACGGTCACCCTAACCCAATGTCTCGCCTTTCCCGTCATCCACGCGCTGCCGGAGCTGTCGATCTATCATCTGCTCCAGCCGCTGATCGCGCAGCTGTCCGAGACGCCGGAGCCTGCCATCCAGGCCAACTCGATCGACCTGATGCGCGAGCTCGCCGCGCGCGGCGTCGGCGTCGCCTTCCAGACCCAGCTCGGCATCGACAGGCTGTCGCGCGACAGCCGGCTCGTCTTCCTGCCACTCGACAATGCCGGCAGTCCGGTGTGGTCAGATCTCGGCATCTACGTTCGCGCCGAGCGCACCCTGCCCGCCCACACGGAATCCTTCCTCCAGGAGCTGGTGCGCGAGCTGGGCGAGCGCGAGCGGCGGGAAAACGCGGCCTATCCGCAGGTTGCGTGATGAAGCGTCGCAGTAGTTTCCCGGGATAGGGCCGACGGTCGACCATCTGATACCGTTTGTATTTTGCGGCTCATCCCTCGCGCCAGGATCCCGAAATGCCGCTAGCTCGGCTGAAGCCTTCGCGAATCCTCGGCATCGAGCGCTTCTCGGATTTCGCCGAGTTTCGCGCCAACGAGGTGCTCGGCCTCGGCATCAGCACGCCGCTCCGCCCGCGCGAATTCTCGCTGTCTCGCGCCATCCTGCCGCTCCAGGATGGGTTGTTCGTGCTCCAGCGCTCCTTTGCACGGCGATTTGAGGCCGAGATCGGCACGGACAATGGTGTCGGCCTCGTCGTCCCCCTCACGTTTCACTCCACCTCCAACGGCCGCGAGGTCGACAATTCAACGATTGCGATCATGCGCGGCAAAACCCCCGTCGACGCGATCGAGCATCATCCCAACACTTACCTGATGCTGCGCTTCAACTCGGACATGCGCCATCGCGGCTGGACGGATTTCGACACCGGCCTCGCATATGTTCGCGCGCAGGACCATCCGATGGCGCGCCTACGTGCCGCTATCCTGGAGATGTTCTCACTCGCCTCGGCGTGCAACGATCCCCGGCAATTCGAGGCGCTCAACCGACCCATCCAGGAGACGCTGCTCGCCTGTCTCGACGATGCCATGGCGCCGGCCGGCGGGCTGACCGCGCGACGCGGATCGTTCGCCAAGCACCGCAAGCTGATCGCGCGCCTCGACGAAATGGTCATGTGGTCCGGCAGCAAGGCACTCTACAGTGACGACCTCGCCTCTGCGCTCGGCGTATCGGTGCGTACGCTGCAGACCGCCGCACATGCGGTGCACGGCGTGAGCCTGCACCACTATCTGCGCCTCAAGCGGCTGTGGTCCGCCCGCATCCAGCTCATGGTCGGAGGCGGCGGCATGAGCGTCAAGGCCGCAGCGCTCGGCAACGGCTTCTGGCATCTTGGTGAGTTCTCGCGCGGCTACAGATTGGCGTTCGGCGAGGCACCCTCCGAGACGCTGGCGCGGAGCCGACGTTCCTGAGCGCAGCCTTCGGTCTTTGAGCGGCCGTCTGTCACACTCAGCCGTGACCAGCTCCCTTGCGCTGGCCGCTATCGCTGAGGCGGTCGACCCAGGCGATGCCGATCGCGGAGATGATGAAGGTCAGATGGATCAACACCTGCCACATCACGCCGCTCTCGGTGAAATTGCTCCGCGTCGTGCCGAGATTGCCGGCCTCGATGAAGGTCCTGAGCAGCGAGATCGAGGAGATGCCGATGATCGCCATCGCAAGCTTGATCTTGAGCACGCTGGCGTTGACGTGGCTCAGCCATTCCGGCTCGTCCGGATGACCGCTGAGGTTCAGGCGCGAGACGAAGGTCTCGTAACCGCCGACGATCACCATCACCAGCAGGTTCGAAATCATCACGACGTCGATCAGCCCGAGCACGACCAGCATGATCTGCTGCTCGCTGGCGTCGAACGAGTGGACGACCAGGTGCCAGAGCTCCTTCAGAAACAGCAGCACATAGACGGCCTGCGCGACGATCAGGCCGACATACAGCGGAACTTGCAGCCAGCGCGAGCCAAAGATGAGTTGGGCAAACGGGCCGATTTGCGGCGCCGACACGGTATCCACCGAAGGTGCTTTGGATTCGGACGTCATTGATCACTCCGGATGATGGACAGGCGCGCTGCCTCAGAGACTCGCGATCACAGGCGCGAGCTCGAGCGATCCGCGATAGATCATCTCGAAGGCGACGTAAACGATGATAGCGAGGCCGACATAACCGATCCAGCGCTGCTTCTGGAGTACGCGGCCGAGCAAATCGGCGGCGACGCCCATCAGCGCGACCGACAACAGCAGGCCGAAGGCGAGGATGTAGGGATGCTCACGGGCAGCACCCGCAACCGCGAGCACGTTATCGAGCGACATCGAGACGTCGGCGGCAACGATCTGCACGGCCGCCTGCCTGAAGGTCTTTCGGGAGGCAGGAGCAGCGCCGCTGCCACCATGGCTGAACGCGAGCTCGTTCGCATGCGCGGACTGCTCGCGCAGCTCCCGCCACATCTTCCAGCACACCCAGAGCAGCAGCACGCCGCCGGCGAGCAACAGCCCGATCACTTGCAGAAGCTGGGTCGCGACGCCGGCAAAGACGATGCGCAGGGCGGTCGCGGCGATGATGCCGACGACGATGGCGCGCCGGCGCTGCTCGGCCGGCAGGCCGGCTGCGGCAAGGCCGATGACGACGGCGTTGTCGCCGGCGAGCACGAGGTCGATCAAGACGACCTGAAGCAGCGCGGTCAACGCTTCGGTGGTGATGAATTCAGTCATGATTGGTCATTTTTCGGTGCGGCAGGATCGAGCCATTGCGGCTTCTTCCGCTCGACCCAATCCAAAACCTTGCTGCGCGAGGATCGCAGCGCGGGCACGTCTTCCGCGAGCAAAGCGAGGCCGAGCGGCAGCATCCAGACGCCGAGCACCGGCAGGAACGAGAGCACGCCGCCGACAATCAGCAGCGCGCCCGAAGGGATTCTCACCCAGCGGCTGGACGGCTTGAGCAGATAGGTGACGGTTTCGCCCATGCGCGGCGGCAGGCGATGGACAAGCTTGTCGAGGCGCGGGTCGCCGCCGGCCATCTGGCCGGTAGCGCCAGCAGTCCCTGTCTTATCCTCGTCCGAAACTGCGCTCATGCTTACTCCTCGGCGGCGATGCGCTGTTCGGCGCGCACTGCACGGGGCGCCACCTGCTTTGCACGAGGCAGCACCAGCGTCAGCAGGCGCAACAGCTTGATCGCCTGCACTTCGTGGGGATGCACGTCCTCGTCCGCGGCCGCGACGCGCTCCGACAGCTCCATCAAATGAGCCGACAGCGGCAGGTCCGAAACCGGACGCAAGTTCTCGATCACCACATTGGCGAAATCCGGTTCCTCGAGCCGTTCGGCAAGCTCGTCGAACATGGCGTAGAGCCGGTCCTCGGATATGTGCGGTGCCAGCTTGCGATCCCGGATGAAACGGACGACTTCGTCGCGTTCGACCGGCGAAACTTGGCGGTCGGCAACCGCAACCAGCGCGCCGACGATCACCAGCGCCACCGCAGCCTGCTCGTTCAGGCTGGACGGCTCCGTGATCTCGATTTCGATCGGATTTGAATGCTTGGCGTCAGACATCGTTGCTCCCGTATCTTGCGAAATATCCGCACGGAGCTGCGATGGGGACGATTGAGTCGGAGAGGCTCTCAAGAAGGCCCGACGATCGGCCGATCCATCGCATTCGCGCGGGACAGGTCATCCGACATCACGAGGTTTTGCCGACAGCGTCGGCGTCCTCGCCAGAGGGGCCCGGATTCTTGTTCCTTCCACACATAAAGATGGGCCTGTCGGAATCAAGGCGACGCGGCTGCGACCAGCCGCCGCATCGGGTTCCGTGTTGCGACCGAGCCCGTGTTACCCCACCCGCTCGACAAGATGCGCCCGCGAGGGCGACGGCTCGAACCCGTCGCCGAAATACTGCGTCTCGTGCGCCACGAGGCCGTCGCGGAATTCCATGATGCTCACGACGTAGGACGGCACGCCGTCATAGGTCAGCACGAATTCGCTTACCCAGAGATCGTTACCGCCGACGATGCGCCGAACCGTGAAGCGCTTCTTGTTCGGTTGTACGAACCGGCTCTGCTGGATGTTGCTGCGACCGCGGATCCGCTCGCCGGATTGCGGATAGTCGAGCACCGCGTCCTCGCGGTAGATGTCGTGCTCGGCCTCGAAATCGTTCGCGTCCGAAGCGTCCCAATGGCGCTGGAGCGCGGCCAGCTTACCCTGATCATCCATCGTGATCTCCCGTTTGACTGTGTTCTCGTTATGCCATCTGAGATTGGCCTCAAGGCCGCCGGTGGCAAGGCTTGCTCGCAACGTCTAACAACGACTAACGAGCCAAAAACCCCATCCGAATGCAAGGATGACGGCAGAACCGCGCAGTCAGATCGGGAACACGCAATGGCAAATCTGCTTTCGGTCAATGTCGGCCTGCCGCGCGACGTCGCCTGGCAGGGTCGGACCGTCCACACCGGCATCTGGAAGGCGCAGGTCGCAGGCCCGCGCAGGGTGCGCCGGCTCAACATCGATGGCGACGGCCAGGGCGATACGGCCGGTCATGGCGGCGAACATCGTGCCGTATTCGTCTATCAGGAGGAATCCTATCGGTACTGGCAGGAGCATCTGGGTCGATCGAACCTCGTTCATGGCCAGTTCGGCGAGAACTTTACGGTCGAGGGCCTCGCCGACACCAACGTGTGCATCGGAGACCGCTACAGGATCGGCTCCGCGGTGTTCGAAGTGACCCAGCCGCGCGTCACCTGCTACCGGCTCGGTATTCGCATGGAGGAGCCGGACATGGCCGCGCTGCTCGTCAGGCACGGGCGGCCGGGATTCTATTTTCGTGTGATCGAGGAAGGCGACGTCGAGGCCGGTGACGAGATCACGCAGATCGCCGTGGGACCCGAGCGCATGAGCGTGTCCGAGATCAATGCGTTGCTTTACCTGCCGCCGCATCCGCACGAACGCCTCGAGCGCGCGCTGCGGATTCCCGCGCTGAGCCGCGGCTGGCACCGTTCATTCGAGGCGCTGCTCGAGCAGCAGAAGGAAAACAAGACCGCGGGAAACGCCGGGCTTGGGCCGGCGGCGAGCGCTCCTCCGGCCTGGCGCGGATTCCGTTCCTTTCGCGTGGCGCGCAAGATCGCCGAAAGCGACAACGTGACGTCGCTGATCCTCGAACCCGTCGACGGACATCCCGTGGCGGCCGCCCTGCCCGGTCAGTTCGTCGTCATCAGGCTCGAGCCTTCCCGTGCGCAGCCGATGACGCGCAGCTATTCGCTGTCGAGCGGCTCCGATGCCGCGTCCTATCGCATCAGCATCAAGCGCGAAGTTCACGGCGCCGCCAGCCGTTACATCGCCGACGAGCTGGTGGACGGCGCTGCCGTGCAGCTCGGTGCGCCACGCGGCAGTTTCACGCTACGACCGGGCACCGGGCCCGTCGTCCTGCTGAGCGCCGGTATCGGCGTCACCCCGGTGCTCGCGATGCTCCACGCCCTCGCCGCTGAAGCGACGACGCGGGACGTGTGGTGGCTGCACGGCACCCGCAACGGCCGCGAACATGCGTTCGCCGCCGAGGCGCGCGAATTGCTAGGTGGGCTCTCTCGTCACCATAGCCACGTCTGCTACAGCGCGCCTGACCCGGGCGATCGTCTCAATGTCGCGTTCGATACAGCCGGACATCTCGACGCACGCCTGCTCCAGAGCCTGAGCGTGCCGCGTGACGGCGATTTCTATCTGTGCGGACCGACAGCTTTCATGAGCGATCTGAAAGCTGGCCTCACCACGTTGGGCATCGCACCGGATCGCATCCACACCGAATTGTTCGGCGCCGGACCATCCTTGACGCCCGGCATAGCATCCTCTCCGCAGAAGCGAGCGCACCCGCCGGTCGGCGCTCCTGGCCCCGGCCCGATGGTTTCGTTCGCCCGCAGCGGCCTCAATGTCCGCTGGGGACCGGCCTATGCCAGCCTGCTGGAATTGGCCGAAGCCTGCGACGTTCCCGTGCGCTGGTCGTGCCGGACCGGCGTGTGCCACAATTGCGAGAGCGGATTGATCGCAGGGACGGTCGACTATGCGCCGGATCCGCTCGATCCGCCGGCGGACGGCAATGTCCTGATCTGCTGCGCACGGCCCCGAAACGACGTCGTGATTGATCTGTAAAACTGGGAGAGCGTAATGCGACCTGACATCATGCCGGGAGTAACCTTCCCGGATTACGAGCTCAGCGACCACACCGGCAAGCACCGAAAGCTCTCCGAACTGCAGGCGGGCGCTCCCATGGTGCTCGTGCTAGGCCGCGGCGGATACTGTCCGAAGGATCGCCGCCAGGCCGAAGGCTTGCTCCAGCTCCATCGCGAGATGGAGGTGGGCTATTGCCGGATGGTCACGATCACGACCGACAACATCACCCAGACCAGCGAATATCGCAGCGGCGTCGGAGCGCACTGGCCCTTCCTCTCGGATTCGCGGCGCCTCGTTCAGAAGGATCTCGACATCGCCGAATACACCGACCCCGTCCACAATCCGATGATTCCGCACGTGATCGTGCTCGAGCCCGGCCTCGTCATTCACAAGATCTACAACGGCTATTGGTTCTTCGGCCGTCCAACCGTCGAAGAGCTCCGCCAGGACCTCAGGGCAGTCGGCATGAAGTGCCGGCCGGATTGGGACATCACGACGCCCGGCCTTAGGGCACTGTGGGACCAGGGCCGCAAGGAGCATTTTCATCCCTACGGCAAGGCTTACGTCGAAACTCTCGGCGAACGGGATTAGAACCACATTCCGACATCGTCCGCTCGGGCGAATGCCGGCTTGGAATGTGGATGACCCAGATGAAGACCAATCCCGCGCCCCGTGCCGACCGCATGGGCGCGCGCCAGATCTACGAGGCCTTGAGAGATCAGATCCTGGCGCGGGTGTACGGGATCGACGGTTTGCTGCCGTCCTCCCGCGCGCTGGCCGGCGAGATGGGCGTGGCACGCTCGACCGTGACGATCGCCTACGAACAGCTCGCCGCCGAAGGCTTCATCGAGACACGCCATGGCGCGCGGCCGCGTGTGGCTCGCGCCGTCGTGGAGCGAGGACACGCGCGCGTAGTGTCGCGACCGTCGGCGCGGAAGGTGCGGCTGTCGGCTTTCGGGGACCGGTTGCTTCAAGACCCGCCGCGCTGGACCGAGCCGCCGCGCGGGCTCGTCGCCAACTTCCGCTATGGCGAGCTCGCGCCGTCGGATTTCCCGGTAGTGGCATGGAAGAAGGCCGTGACTGCTGCGATGGCACGCAAGCCCGAGCGGCTGGCCTATGATGACCCCTGCGGCGCGCTGCGGCTGCGGACCGCGCTCCAAGGCTATCTGTGGCGGTCGCGCAGCGTCCGCTGCGAGGTCGATCAGATCGTCGTCGTCAACGGCTCGCAGCAAGGCCTCGACATCTGCGCGCGCCTGCTGCTCGATGCCGGCGACCGCTTCGTGATGGAGGATCCCGGCTACCAGATGGCGCGGCATACTTTTGCGGCGACGGGCGCCAAGACGATCCCGATTCCCGTCGACGCGAATGGATTGGAGACCACGCGGCTCGAGGGCGTCGAAGCCCGCCTCGCCTATGTCACGCCGTCGCATCAATATCCGCTCGGCGGCGTCATGCCGATCGGACGCCGGCACCAATTGCTCGCCTGGGCCAGGGCAAACGACGCCTACGTGATCGAGGACGATTACGACAGCGAGTATCGCTACGACACCAAGCCGATCCCGCCGCTGCATGCGCTGGAAGGCGGCGGCAACGTGATCTATCTCGGCACCGTCTCCAAGACGCTGTCGCCGACCTTGCGGATTGGATATCTGGTGGTGCCCAGCGCCCTGCGATCCCTGTTCGCCGCCGCCAAGCAGATCATGGACCGGCACACGCCGCTGATCGAACAGGACGCACTCGCGTCGATGCTGGAAAGCGGCGCCTATGACGGCCACATCAGACGCGTGCGCCGGCGCAACGCCGAACGCCAGCGCACGCTGCTCGACGCGCTTCGCCGCCGGTTCGGGGATCGCGTCCGGATCGAGGGCACGGCCGCCGGCCTGCACATCGTGGCGTGGTTCGACAACCTGCCACAGAAGCGAGAGGACGCGTTGATCAAGGCGGCCCATGCAAAGGGCGTCGGCATCTATCCCGTCTCGGCACTGTTCGTCGGACCTCGCCGACCGCGGAAGACAGTCGGCCTCGTCATGGGCTATTCGGCACTGGAGGTGTCACAGATCGAGCGCGGCTGCAGGCTTCTCGCACAGGCCGTCGCCGAACTGGACTGATTAAATAGGCGATAACTGGCAGTTTATTATAGGCCAGATTCCGGCTATCTCCAGACCAACACCGGAGATAGACCATGTACATCCCTCCCGCCTTCAAGGACGATATCGAGAGCATCCGGGCGACCATTCGCGGCGCCCGCCTCGCCAGTCTGGTCACGGCCACCACCGAAGGCCCGGTCGCCACACCGCTGCCGCTCTTTCTCGATGAGAGCGAAGGCGAGCATGGCGTGCTGTACGGACATGTGGCGAAAGCCAATCCGCAATGGAAACTGCCGCCGATCGGAGATGCGCTGGCGATCTTCAGCGGTCCCGACGCCTATGTGACGCCGTCCTGGTACGCGACCAAGCAGGAGACCGAAAAGGTCGTGCCGACCTGGAACTACGTCGCGGTGCATGCCTACGGCCCGGTCGAATTCTTCCAGGAGCCCGAGCGCCTGCTCGACGCCGTGACGCGGCTCACGAACAGGCACGAAGGATCGCGTGCAAAGCCGTGGGCCGTGACGGATGCCCCTGCGGATTTCATCGCCGCGCAATTGCGTGGAATTGTCGGCGTGCGCATTCCCGTCGTGCGGTTCGAAGGCAAGCGCAAGATGAGCCAGAACCGTCCCGAGGCCGACCGCGTCGGCGTCGCACAAGGTCTCGCAGCTAGCGAGAACGCGCTGGATCGCGAGGTTGCTCCATTGATTCCGGTGCCGGTGTAGTGACCACTTGGTTCCCGACACTCGCTGTCGGGAACCATCCTCCTGTCAGGTTCGTTGATACATTTCAGCAAGCATCTCCTGACAGGATTCCCATGTGTCGCTGGATCGCATACCGTGGCGAGACCACGTCTTTCGAGCCCTATGTCACCGAGCCCGAGCATTCGCTGATCGCGCAAAGCATCCGCTCGCTCCAGTCGACGGCCGGCTCGAATGGCGACGGTTTTGGTCTCGGCTGGTACGGCGAGCATCCGGAGCCTGGACTTTATCGTGAAACACGCCCGGCCTGGTCGGACGAAAATCTCCGCTATCTCTGCCGGCATCTGCGCTCGCATCTGTTCTTCGCCCATGTGCGCGCCGCCACCGGCACGGCGGTGACACGGCAGAACTGTCATCCCTTTGCCTGCGGCCACTGGATGTTCATGCATAACGGTTTCGTCGGCAGCTGGAATCGCCTGCGGCGCAAGGTCGAGGCGCTGATCCCCGACGCCTACTATCCTTCGCGGACAGGCACGACCGATTCGGAAGCCGTATTTCTCGCCATGATGGGCGCGGGTCTCGACGCCGATCCGCTCGGCGCAACGCATCGCGTGCTGCGATCCCTTGTCGGCCTCGTCAACGAAGGCGAGCTTCGGGAGCGGCTACGCTTCACCAGCGCCATCGCCAACGGCCGGGATCTCTATGCCTTCCGGGTTGCGGTCAACGATGCCGCCAACACACTGTATTTTCGTGAGGCTGGCGGCCAGGTCATCGTCGTGTCCGAGCCTTTCGACAAGGAAACGGACTGGACGGAAGTGCCCGCGAATCACGCGCTGGTCGCACGTGCGTCCGAAAGCGCGAAAATTGTTCCGTTCGACCTTGCAATTTCCGGTGGGCTCGACGCGGAACCCGCCCCCGTCAGAAGGATTAACGCCCGCAGGTAAATACCTTGGCCGGGTGGCACAATGACATTTGCATCAGACGTTTTAAAACTGCTGCGGCTCGATTCCTCGGAAGACAAGCAGCACCTCGTCATTCGCTCGGCCGGCGGACGCGGCAAGGCTGCGGAATATTCGTTCGGCATCGAGGAGGAATACTTCCTCGCCGATCGCCGCAGCCTGGAGGTCGCGATTCAGACCCCCAATGAGCTTTTCGAATCTGCAAACTGGTCGACAGGCGGCCAGGCGATGCGGGAGATGTTGCAGTCCCAGCTCGAGGTCGCCACCAACGTTCATGTCGACGTCGCCGACGCGCGCGAAGAGCTTCGCTTCCTGCGGCGCGAAGTCGCGAACGTCGCGGCACAATACGGCTTCGTGATCATGGCCTGCGGCACGCATCCGACCGCGGTCTGGCGCATGTCGCAGCCGAGCCCCAAGCCGCGCTACGAGGAGATGATCGAGGATCTGCGCAGCATCGGCCACCGCAACCTGATGTGCTGCATGCATGTGCACGTCCAGCTGCCCGATCCCGAAAAGCGCACGGCGGTGATGCGAGCGATGCTGCCGCATTTGCCGTTGTTCATCGCCCTGTCGGCCTCCTCTCCGTTCTGGAATTCACACAAGACCGGTCTGAAGGGCTACCGGCTCGCCGCTTATTCCGAGCTGCCGCGCACAGGCCTGCCCGAATTGTTCGAGAGCAGGCAAGATTACGACGAATATGTCGGCGCCTTGCAACGCTCCGGCGTGATCCCCGATGAAAGCCACATCTGGTGGGCCATGCGCCCATCCATGAAGCACCCGACCCTCGAGTTGCGTGCGCCCGATACCTGCACCTTCGTCGACGACGCCGTTGCCATTGCCTCGCTCTATCGCTGCCTGACGCGCTATCTCTACCTGCGACCTCATCTGTCGAAAGAGGTCACCGCGGTCGAACGCGCGATTGCGGTGGAGAACAAATGGCGTGCCCAGCGCTACGGCACCGATTGCATCTTTGCCTCCAGGGAGGGGCCGGTCGAGATCTCCGAACTGCTCTCCCGCGTGATCGAGGACGTCGCCGGGGACGCGGCCACGCTGAACTGCGCCACCGAGGTCGAACACTGCCGCACCATCGTCGAGCGTGGCAGCTCGGCTGAATTCCAGCTTCGTGCCTTCCGCGACAATGCGGAGGACATCGCCGCCGTGTCGCGCTGGATCGCAGACGCGACGATCTCGGGGACGAGCGCCGCGCCGGCAAGCGTCCCTACGCCCTCATAGCGCCCGCGCAAGCTTCGGGAGCAACAATGTCGCTCCTGAATTCGGAAGCTCGCGGGGAGAACCATGAATCGCGTCAAATGTTGTGCCGGCTGCGGCCATGGCCTCATTCCGATGCTCTCGGCCAAAGGTCGTGCGGAGCTCAGCTGCCTCTGGTGCGAGCTGATCGAGGCGCGTGCAGCAGACATGGCGAAGTGGGCTGACAGCCCGTACGGAAAGCGCGAGCGGACGGTGCGTCGATCTTTCGAATGAACGGCTTCAGACCCCCGGCCGCCAACTTCTCCTGATCGGCGCGGCTGCACGTCCGCGCCAGAATGCCGACAAATTAGACAAGACACGTCTCGTCGCCAGGCTTGCAGACTGGGCGAACATGGCCATGCAGGCTGGCGAAGCGTGTCATCTAACCTCAGGTGCAACCTTGATTTTTCTTCGAGTGGCGGCGGGTCGCAAAGCCTCCGTGCCGCGCGGCGCCGAGACTGGCCCAAAATTCGCAAGGCAGCATCAGGCCTGATCCCCTGCTCTCCTGATTGCAGCAGCAAGATGCGTGCGCCGAGAGAGACCGGGTGAGCGGCCTAGAATCGGAGACTGCCATGAACGTGCATGCCGCCGGCGATCTCAAAATCACCGGCCTGACCCGCCCGGACGGCGCCCCCCTTCGCCTCAACGACCGGGATTTCGTGGCGATCGACCGCGACCGGAATGCGAAGTTCGAGGCGACGTACCGGCCGCAGGCCCTCTACAATCGCGCCAACGAGGGCTTTCACGCCAACAACGAAACTTTCCTGCTGCACGAGGTCGCGACCAATCTGCCGATCTATCTGCCCGACACCGGACCGACAGATTTCCATCTTCATCTGCCACCGGGCGGCTTTCAGCTCGTGCTGGTCACCTCGGGCGCGTTCACCTTCGACTATGACGGGCGCTTCTACAATGTCGGCCCCGGCGCGGTGATGCTGCAAAGCGCGATCGTGCACCGCCAGCTGTTCTACACCTGGTCGGGACTGTCGACCGAAGAGAATTTGAAGACACCACAAACAGTGGCGCCGGACCCGATTTCCATGGGCTATTCCGGCAAATTCCTCGAAGCCTTCATCACCGATCCGACGACCTTTCCAAACCCGACCATTGTCGGCCCGGATCAGATCAACGAAGACGAGACGCCACGGGTGGCATGGAGCCACTCTCTGCATGATCGCCCGGCCGATGCAGGCTTCTGGCTTCAAGACCCTTTGGCGCTCGACGCGCTGTTCAAGCCGCTCACCGACAGCCCGGTCAAATCGGCCATGCCGGTTTACGTGCGCGACATCGGCATTGAAGTGCCGAGCGGCCGTCTCGTCACCGGCCACATCATCGCAACCGACCCACGCGGCCAATCGCTGCTGCCCAAGAGCACGTCGGCAGCAGCGGACACCACATGTTTCGCCAAGGGCGAGGTCGTGATCTACCGCGTCATCCGCGGCACGGCCGAATTCAAGAACAAGACTGGCGAGACCTTTGAGCTCACGGCCGGCGATGTGGTGACGGCAGGCAAGAACGCCACAAGCCTCATCGGTGTCGGTGAGAACACGCAGGTCCTTCGGCTCGGCCTTCTCAAAGGCATGAACGACCTCCGCAGCTGGACGCCGACGCAACGCGACGAAATCGACGGCCTCGCCGGTCAGATCATCACGCAGAGGGACATCCGTCCCCTGCGGACCGAGGGCAAGCCGGTCGGATATTTGTACGGCTGAGCGGAGTTTACTCCGCCGCCTGGCGCACGTGGCGTGCGGTCGGGGTGCGCATGGTGACGAGTTCTTCGGCCGCGGTCGGATGCAGCGCGATCGTCGCATCGAAATCGGCCTTGGTCGCCTTCATCTTCACGGCAATCGCGACTGCCTGCGTGATCTCGGCCGCGGCATCGCCGACGATGTGACAGCCGAGCACGCGGTCGGAGGCGCCGTCGACGACGAGCTTCATCAGCACGCGGGTATCGCGGCCCGACATTGTCGCCTTGATGGGGCGGAACGTGGTCTTGTAAATGTCGACATGGCCAAATTGCGCGCGCGCCTCGGTCTCAGTGAGGCCGACGGTGCCGACCTCCGGCTGCGAGAACACGGCGGTCGGGATGTTGGCGTGATCCACCTGCACCTCGCGCTTGCCGAATACGGTGTCGGCGAACGCATGGCCCTCGCGGATCGCGACCGGCGTCAGGTTGAAGCGATGGGTGACGTCGCCGATCGCATAGATGCTGTCGACCGAACTCTTCGAGAAATGGTCGACCGCAATGCCGCCGTTCCGCGGGTTGATGGCGACGCCGGCCTTCTCCAGGCCGAGATTGGCCACCGCCGGATGGCGGCCGATCGCGAACATCACCTGGTCGGAAGCGAGGCTCGATCCGTTCGACAGATGCGTGGTGAATTCCTCGCCGTGCCGATCGACCTTCGTCACAGTGCAGCCGGTGAGAATGGTGATCCCCTGCTTCTCCATCTCGGCGCGGACATGGGCGCGAACATCCTCGTCGAACCCGCGAAGAATGTTGTCGCCGCGATAGATGACTGTGACGTCGGAGCCGAAGCCGGCGAAGATGCCGGCGAATTCCAGCGCGATGTAGCCTCCACCCTGGATCACGATCCGCTTCGGCAGCCTGGTCAGGTGAAACGCTTCGTTGGAGGAGATCACGTGCTCGATGCCGGGAATCGGAGCACCGTGATTGGGCGCGCCGCCGGTGGCGATCAAAATGTATTTTGCGGTGATCTTCTTGTCGTTCTCGAGCAGGCGGACGGTGTGTTTGTCCTCGATCACCGCGCGGCTCTTGACGATCTGCGCGCCCGACTTCTCGACATTGGCGGTGTAAGCCGCCTCCAGACGCGCGATCTCCTTGTCCTTGTTGGCAATCAGCGTCGGCCAGTCGAAGGTCGCAGGCGGAACGGTCCAGCCAAAGCCGGCGGCGTCCTCGATCTCGTGACGGAAATGCGAGCCGATGACGAACAGCTTCTTCGGCACACAGCCGCGGATCACGCAGGTCCCGCCCATGCGGTACTCTTCCGCGATCATGACGCGGGCGCCGTAGCCGGCCGCGATGCGGGCGGCACGCACGCCGCCCGAACCGCCACCGATGACAAAGAGGTCGACGTCGAATTCAGCCATTGTCCACTCCGACCTCTTTCAGAACATGATCCGGATTCTGATCAGATAGGAACTGTCAGATCTCCTTGCCACGCTTGCGCATCTCGGCGCGGAAGTTGCCCATCACGGTCTCGGAGAAGTTCTGGGCCCAGGAGTTCATGAAGGCCATGCTCAGCCCGATCGCGCGCGGCTCGGCCTCGATCAGCTTCTTGCCCAGCGGCGACTTGTAGAAAGTCACGAGATCCTTCAGCTCCTGCTCGGTGAACTCGCTGGCATAGACCTGCGCCATGCCATCGCCGATTTCGCTCTCGCGGCCTTTGAGCTGCTGGGCGACGATCTGGGCGACTTCGGTGAGGTCCTTCTGGTAGTTCAGGTTCTGCTGGATCAGCGCGATCTTGGTCTTCTCGACCAGGCCGGGCACGGCATTGGCGTACATCGCACTGGCGTTCTTGATCGCCAGGATCTCCTTGGCCGCCGCGACGGCGGCCGGCGACGATTTCGGCGGGGCGGCCTGCTGGGCCCCGGCCGGGGCGACCGAGAAGGCCAGTCCCACAGCGAGGGTCGCGACCGGCAACAATTTCAAAACGCTCTTCATTCCTAGTCTCCTTTCGGCTTTCGCCGTTCAATCACGCGAATTCCTTCGCCACCCGCCAAAACAGCCGAGCTGGCCAAGCCGATGAACAAACCATGCTCGACAACGCCGGGGATCGCGCTCAACGCCGTGGCAAGGCGGGCGGGATCCTCAATCTTTTCGAGCTGGGCATCGACGATCCAGTGGCCGCCATCGGTGACGAAAACGTGGCCGTCCTTGCCGTTGCGGACCGCCATCTCCCCGGAAACGCCGCATTCCGCAAACGCCTTCTCGATCGCGCGTCGCGTTGCCCCAAGCCCGAACGGGATGACTTCGACCGGCAGCGGAAAGCGGCCAAGTGTCGGGACCCATTTGGTGTCGTCGGCAATCACGATCATGCGATCCGAGGCGGCCGCCACGATTTTCTCGCGCAACAGCGCGCCGCCGCCGCCCTTGATCAGATTGAGTTCGGGATCGATCTCGTCGGCGCCGTCGACGGTGATGTCGAGATGGTCGATCTCGTCCAGCGTGGTCAGCGGCACGCCGCAGCGGATTGCATCGAGGCGCGTCGCCTCGGAGGTCGGCACGCCGATCACTTTGAGTCCAGCGCGGACCCGCTCGCCGAGCAGCTCGACGAAATGTTTTGCGGTCGAGCCGGTGCCGAGCCCGAGCTGCATGCCGTCACGGACGTCCTCGAGGGCGCGCGCCGCAGCCTGCCGCTTCAACTGGTCCATATTCACGTTTGCGCCGTCCCTGAATTACGAGTGTCGTGCCTTATAGGCTCGCGGCGGCCTGTGTAGCCTCGTTTTCCCTCGGAGAACAGGGTCTGGGGAACAGGCCTCCCGCCCCACCTTATAAGGTGATCTTATGGCTTCCGCCCTTGCGCGGGCGGGGCCGGGCCGGTAGCGCTGGACCATGACCTCCCCCCACACCATCGTCTTCGATCTCGACGGCACGCTTGTGGATACGGCGCCCGACCTGATCACCGCGCTCAATTACGTGCTCGACCGCGAAGGGCTGCCGCCCGTGCCGATGGCCTCGGCCCGCAACATGATCGGCGCCGGCGCCCGCAAGCTGATCGAGCGGGGGCTGGAGGCCGAGGGCCGCAGCGTCACGGTTGCCGACATGGACCGGATGACGGCCGATTTCATCGCTTATTACGCTGACAATATCGCCGTCGAATCCCGGCCCTTCGAGGGACTGGAGGCCGCACTCGACCATTTTGCGGCCCAGGGCCATCGTCTCGCGGTCTGCACCAACAAGCTGGAATGGCTGTCGAAGCGCCTGCTGGACCAGCTCGACCTGAGCCGACGCTTCGCCGCGATCTGCGGCGCCGACACTTTTGGCGTCCAAAAGCCCGATCCGACCATTTTCCGCGAAACGGTGGCGCGGGCCGGCGGCGAGGTCAAAGCCAGCATCATGGTCGGCGACGCCGGACCCGATGTCGGCGTGGCCCGGCGCGCCGGAGTTCCCGTGATCGGGGTCAGCTTCGGCTATACGGACGTCCCGATCGCCGAGCTGAAGCCGGACCGGCTGATCCATCACATGCGCGACCTGCCGGCAGCCGCCAGCAGCCTGATGACTGCGCAGGCAGATCTCAAATAGCTGAGATAGCTTGATTATTCCGCAGAAATCCCGCGTTAACCATCTATTAACTATGCGAGGCCCGCCGGTTGCTCGCTCGGAACGACACTCCTAAGTTTGTCCGGGGTGTGGCGGTTCGCCGCACTAGGTGAATGTCATGCGTCGTGTCATCTCGTTTTCATTAGCTGGAGTGAGCGTCCTTCGGGGCAACGAGCCTTGCCGGCTGCTCCTCGATGTCTTCAACTTCCTGGAACATGTTCAAATCGGCCCCGCCGACCGTCCAGGTCCGGCTCGAATCCAATCCTGCGGGTGCTGACGCCACGACCTCGCTCGGACAGGGCTGCAAGACCCCCTGCTCCGTCTCGGTTCCCGCCCCGGACGTCCCCTTCACGGTCGCTTTCGCGCTGCCAAAATACCAGCCGGTAAGCGTGCCGGTGAACGTCATCAAGAATCCCGGCGACTTCACGACGCCCGCCTCGGTCACCACCGACCCCAACCCGGTTTTCGCGGAGCTCCAGCCGGCCATTCCACCGAAACCGGTCCGCAAGCCGCACCGGCCGAAGAAACCGAAACCGGCGGCGCCCGCGGCTGCCCCGGCGGCTGCTGCCGCGCCGGCCGCGGACTCGCCGTTCCCCGATCCGAACACGGGCAAGCGCTGACCTCCGCTAACGCCCCAATTGTCTCTGACGCGTTCGATGCTTAGATTGCTTCCAGGACACCGCTGAAGCAAAACTGCTCGCGTTGCCGCAAGTGACAAGGCATTTGGTATGAACGGACTTTCCGCGAGCCCCCGCGCCGCGCTGTCGAGCGCGATGACCGATCCGTTCGGACGGACCATTTCGTATTTGCGCGTCTCCGTCACCGACCGCTGCGACCTGCGCTGCTTCTACTGCATGTCGGAAGACATGACGTTCCTGCCCAAGGCGGACCTGCTGACGCTGGAGGAACTCGACCGGCTCTGCTCGGCCTTCATTGCCAAGGGCGTGAAGAAGCTGCGGCTCACCGGCGGCGAACCGCTGGTCCGCCGCAACGTGATGACATTGGTGCGCTCGCTGTCGCGGCATCTCAAGAGCGGCGCGTTGAGCGAGCTGACGCTGACCACCAACGGCACCCAGCTTGCGAAATACGCGAGCGAACTCGCCGATTGCGGCGTCCGCCGCATCAACGTCTCGCTCGACACGCTCGACCCACAAAAGTTTCGCGAGATCACCCGGTGGGGCGAGATCGACAAGGTGCTGGAAGGCATCGAGGCGGCACGCGCTGCGGGCCTCGCGGTCAAGATCAATGCCGTTGCGCTGAAGAACCTCAACGAGGACGAGCTTCCCGACCTGATGCGCTGGGCCCACGGCAAGGGCATGGGGCTGACGCTGATCGAGGTCATGCCAATGGGCGAGATCGGATCGGGACGTATTGACCAGTACCTGCCCCTGTCGCTGGTGCGCGCGCGCCTCGCCCAGCACTTCACGCTGACGGATCTGGCCGAGAGCACCGGCGGCCCGGCGCGCTATGTCAGCGTCGCCGAGACCGGCGGCAAGCTCGGCTTCATCACCCCGATGACCCATAATTTCTGCGAATCCTGCAATCGGGTGCGCGTCACCTGCACGGGAACGTTGCACACCTGCCTCGGCCACGAGGATGCCTCCGATTTGCGCAAACCTCTGCGTGCATCGGACGACGATTCGCTGCTTGCGGATGCAATCGACCGCGCCATTGGGCTGAAGCCCAAGGGCCACGACTTCATCATCGACCGCCGCCACGACCGCCCCAGCGTCAGCAGGCACATGAGCGTCACCGGCGGCTAGCATCGGCTGCCGGGCCGCGGCTTATTCCCCTTAACTATCAACAAACTTCCGATTGACTGGCGGCAAACTCGCTGGTTTGGTGCGGCTGCCTCATGCCTGCGCGGCGAGACAAGCCAACGCGCCACTCGGCGCAGTCAAGACGGCCGGGGCAAATCGGGGAGGACCAATCTTGCAAGCGCTCCTGAAGCTGAGCAATGGAATTGACGCGTTCACACGTTGGACCGGCAAGCGTCTGGCTTGGCTGATCCTGGTCGCCGTCGTCATCTCGGCGGTGAATGCGATCATTCGGAAGACGTTGGACACGTCCTCCAACTCGTGGCTCGAGCTGCAATGGGTGCTTTTCAGCATCGTGTTCCTGCTGTGCGCGTCATGGACGCTGCTCGACAACGAGCACATCCGGATCGACATCTTCAACAGCATGATGCCGAAGCGGACTCGCAACATCATCGACATCATCGGGCACATCTTCTTCCTGATCCCGCTCACCGTTGTCATGATCGTGACCGGGATACCGTTCTTCCTGCGCTCGCTTCAGATCAACGAGCAATCCGGTAATGCGGGCGGCCTGCCGCAATGGCCGGCCAAGTCGCTCATCATGATCGGCTTCGCGTTCCTGCTTGTTCAAGGCGTCTCCGAACTGATCAAACGGATCGCCGTCATGCGTGGCATGATTCCGGATCCCCACGAGTCGCAGATTTCGGCGCTGGAGGCCGAAGTCGAGCACCTCGTTGAAGCGATCGAACAGAAGTGATCGCCAAGCGGCATCGTAGGGGGATTCAATGACCGCGTTTATCGTCGCCAATATGGCGCCAATCATGTTCGCGACGCTGGTGATCGTGCTGCTGCTCGGCTATCCGGCGGCATTTTCGCTTGGCGCCGTCGGCCTGTTCTTCGCCATCATCGGCGTCGAGCTCGGACAATTCCACCCGGACTTTCTCCAGGCCCTGCCCGAGCGCGTTTACGGGGTCATGAACAACGACACGCTGCTCGCCATTCCCTTCTTCACCTTCATGGGGCTGGTGCTCGAGCGCTCCGGCATGGCCGAGGATCTGCTCGACACCATCGGCCAGTTGTTCGGCACCATTCGGGGCGGCCTCGCCTACGCGGTGGTGTTCGTCGGCGCCCTGCTCGCGGCGACGACCGGCGTCGTGGCGGCCTCGGTGATCTCGATGGGCCTGATCTCGCTGCCGATCATGCTGCGCTACGGCTACGATCGCCGCGTGGCGACCGGCATCATCGCGGCCTCCGGCACGCTGGCGCAGATCATTCCGCCGTCGCTCGTCCTGATCGTGATGGCCGACCAGCTCGGCAAGTCGGTCGGCGACATGTACGAGGGTGCGTTCATTCCGGGCCTGGTGCTCGCCGGCCTCTATGCGAGTTACGCGTTCCTCGTGACCATGATTTTCCCGAAGGCCGCCCCGGGCCTGCCGAAGGAAGCCATCGGTTTCCGCGAGGAGAGCGGCGACCGCGGCCTGAGGTCGCTCGGCGTGCTGTTCCTGGCGAGCTGCGTGTTCGGCTGGTTCATGATGCGGAATTCGGAGACACACGGCGCCGACTTCGTCGTGCTCAGCATGTTCTTCGGCATCCTCTTCGCGTTCTTCGTCGCCGTCGCGAACTGGGTCCTCGACAAGCTGACGGGCTTCCGTTTCCTCTCGAAGATGGCGCAACAGACCACCTTCGTCATGGTGCCGCCGCTGTTCCTGATCTTCCTGGTGCTGGGTACGATCTTCATCGGTGTCGCGACGCCCACCGAAGGCGGCGCCATGGGTGCAGCCGGCGCCCTCATTCTCGGAGCCGCGAAGCGGCGCCTGACCTGGGACCTCGTTCGTCAGGCCACCGAATCGACGGCGAAGTTGTCCGCCTTCGTCGTCTTCATCCTGGTCGGCGCGCGCGTGTTCTCGCTCACCTTCTACGGCGTCAGCGGCCACGTCTGGGTCGAGCACCTGCTGACCTCGCTGCCCGGTGGCCAGATCGGCTTCCTGATCTTCGTGAACGCCTTCGTGTTCGTGCTGGCGTTCTTCCTCGACTTCTTCGAACTCGCCTTCATCGTGATCCCGCTGCTCGGGCCGGCTGCCGAGCATCTCGGCATCGACCTGATCTGGTTCGGCGTCATCCTCGGCGTCAACATGCAGACGTCGTTCATGCATCCGCCGTTCGGATTTGCGCTGTTCTATTTGCGCTCGGTCGCGCCGAAGGAGCGCTATACCGACCGCGTCACCGGCAAACGCATGGAGCCGGTCACGACGGGACAGATCTATTGGGGTGCGGTGCCGTTCGTCGTGATTCAGATGATCATGGTGCTGCTCGTGATCATGTTCCCGTCGATGGTGATGCACTACAAGGGCGTGCAGTCCACCGTCGATCCCAACAGCATCAAGATCGACATTCCCCAGATCGATCTGCCGCCGCTCGACTTCGGCCAGCCGAAGCAATAGCGCCCGGCCCACCCGCAAAAAAAGAACCCGGAGCTTTTGCTCCGGGTTTTTTCGTTTGGGCCGATCGGGCGCCCTGCGATCAGCTCTGCGAGTTGCGCGCCATGAAGTTGTCATAGCCGACTTCGGCGACCTGGAACCACTGATATCCGTTGTTCGAGAACGCGGTCAGGGATTCATAGACTTTCTTGAAGTCCGGGTTGGTGGCCGAGACTTCGGTGTGCAGCTCCTTTGATGCCTTGAAGCAGGCTTGCATGATCTCGGGCGAGAACGGATGCAGCTTGGCGCCGGCCGCGAGCAGGCGCCGCAACGCCGGCGGATTGGACTGGTCGTACTTCGCCATCATCCAGTTGTTGGCGTAGTGCCCCGCCTGTTCGAGAATGCTCTGGTAGTGCTTCGGCAGCGCATTCCACTTGTCCTGGTTGACGAAGGCGAGAAGCATCGGCCCGCCTTCCCACCAGCCCGGGAAGTAATAATGCGGCGCGACTTTCACGAAGCCGAGCTTCTCGTCGTCATACGGTCCGACCCATTCGGCAGCGTCGATGGTGCCCTTCTCCAGCGCCGGATAAATGTCGCCTCCGGCGATCTGCTGCGGCACCGCGCCGAGTTTGGCCATCACTTTTCCGGCGAAGCCGCCGATGCGGAATTTCAACCCGCTGAAGTCCTGAGGCGTCTTGACCTCCTTGCGGAACCAGCCACCCATCTGACAGCCGGTGTTGCCGGCAAGCAGCGAGACGACGTTGTACTTCTTGTAGAACTCGTTGAGGATGTCCCTGCCGCCGCCGAGTGTGTACCATGCCTGATTGATGCGCATGTTCGGTCCGAACGGCACCGCCGAGCCGAAGGTGAAGGTCGGGTCCTTGCCAAAATAATAGTAGGACGCGGTATGGCCGATCTCGCAGGTGCCGTTCTGCACGGCATCGAGCACCTGGAGGCCCGGCACGATCTCGCCGCCGGCAAATGTCTGAATCTGGAATTTGTTGTCGGTCGCTTCCGCGACCATCTTGGCCATCATCTCGGCACCGCCATAGAGCGTGTCGAGTGATTTCGGCCAGCTCGTCGGCATGCGCCATTTGATCTCGGGCGTCGTCTGCGCGATCGCTGGAGCGGCGAGCGTGGCGACACCCGCCGCACCAAGCCCGGTGACCTTGATAAAATCTCGTCTTTTCATGATT
Organism: Bradyrhizobium sp. MI1.11; assembly: GCF_055811255.1. Taxonomy (NCBI): domain Bacteria; kingdom Pseudomonadati; phylum Pseudomonadota; class Alphaproteobacteria; order Hyphomicrobiales; family Nitrobacteraceae; genus Bradyrhizobium; species Bradyrhizobium sp. MI1.11. Next base: position 69,381 of record NZ_JBVVPM010000008.1, on the reverse strand, counting down.
TCCTACCCTGATGGATTGTGACGGTGGGCCTTCTTGCCGAGGCTTGGAGGCCAGCATGGAACAAGTGTCGTCCGATTTCCATCCCTCACGATGTGAGGGACAAAAATGCTCAGCTCCCACGCCATCCGATCCTACGACTTTAGGCTTAGGCGGCCGGCGCCCTGGCCCTTCCCATCACGTCCGCCTCGGCCGGGCATGCCGGGTGCCCCGGGCGCGTGACAAGCGCCGGAAACACGGGCATACCGCGCCATCCCCCAACCTAGGGCCGCCACGCATGTCTCGATCCCACCCTGCTCCATCGCTCGTTGCTCCGTTGATCGCGTCGCTCTGGCTGGCATGTGCGGCAATGCCGGCGCATGCGGAGCCCAGTGCGAATGTCGTGGCCGACGTCCATGCGCTGGCGCAAAAGGAGCAGCAGCCGCTGCTCGACACGCTGCGCGATCTCGTCAGCATCGAATCCGGCAGCAAGGATGTCGAAGGCTTGAATCAGATCGCCGAGCGCGTTGCCGGCCAGCTCAAGCAGCTCGGCGGCACGGTGGAGATCCTGCAGCCCACCGACGTCTATCGCCTCGACGACACACCCGAGAAGATCGGCCCGGCCGTACACGCCGTATTCAAGGGCACAGGCAGCAAGAAGATCATGCTGATCGCCCACATGGACACCGTGTACCTGAAGGGCATGCTGAAGGATCAACCGTTCCGCATCGACGGCGACAAGGCCTACGGCCTCGGCATTGCCGACGACAAGCAGGGCGTCGCGCTCATTCTTCACACCGTAGCGTTGCTGCAGAAGCTGAGCTTCCGGGATTACGGCACGCTCACGGTGCTTACCAATGGCGACGAGGAGATCTCGTCGCCCGGCTGGCGCAGCACCATCACCAGGTTCGCCGCGGATCAGGATGTGGTGTTCTCGTTTGAAGGCGGCGGCACCGACGGCACGCTGCGGCTGGCCACCAGCGGCATCGGCTCGGCGTATCTCACGGTACAGGGCAAGTCGTCGCATGCAGGCTCGCGGCCCGAGGGCGGCGTCAATGCACTGTACGAACTCTCCCATCAGCTGCTGCAGATGAAGGACCTGTCCAAGCCGGAGCAGGGCCTGAAACTGAACTGGACGGTCTCCAAGGCCGGCACCAACCGCAACGTCATCCCCGCGGAGGCCACGGCCCAGGCCGATGCGCGCGCGCTCAAGGTCGCCGATTTCGACGAGCTGGAGAAGGCGCTGCAGGACAAGATCAAGAATCACCTGCTGCCCGACTCCAAGGTCGCGCTCAAATTCGAGGTGCGCCGTCCGCCGCTGGAGGCCAACGACGCCTCGCGCCGCGTGGCGGCCTACGGCAAGACCATCTATGGGGAGATCGGACTGCCCCTCAAGGTCGACGAGAAGGCGACCGGCGGCGGCACCGACGCCGCGTTTGCCACGCTCAAGACCAGCGGAGCCGTGGTGGAAGGCATGGGCCTGTCGGGCTTCGGCGCGCATTCCAACGACGCCGAATATGTCAAACTCGACAGCATCGTGCCGCGCCTTTATCTGACCACGCGCATGATCATGGATCTGTCCACCGGCAAGCTGAAATAGCGCTCTCTTCCTTCTCCCCTTGTGGGAGAAGGTGGCGCGAAGCGCCCGATGAGGGGTTGCCTCCGCGCATTCAACTCGCAGTCGGACTCGCGGAGAGAGACCCCTCACCCGGCTCGCCGCTGTCGCGGCGAGCCACCCTCTCCCACAAGGGGCGAGGGTGCAGCGTCAGTGCCGCACTGCGTTCAAATCAACGTCGCCCCGCTTCTCCGCCAGCCTGAACCGCAGCGTGAACTGCGCGCCGCCGCCCGGAAGATTCTCCACCGCGACCGTCGCCGCGTGATCATCCGCCACCGCGCGCACGATCGAGAGCCCGAGGCCGGCGCCGTCGCTGCGCTGGCGGTCGGCGCGCCAGAAGCGGTGGAAGATCAATTCACGCTCGGCTTCCGCAATTCCCGGTCCGCAATCGCGCACGCGCACCGCACCGTTCTCGCTCACATCGACATCGACCGACGTATCCTTTGCCGTGAACTTGATGGCGTTTTCGGCAAGGTTGAAGATCGCGCGCTGGAGCATCACCGAATTGCCGTGGATCAGCACCGGCGCCTCGCTGCCCCTAAGCGCGATATCCTTGTGCTGCGCGATCGCGAGCGGCGCGATCGAACCGACCACCTCGGCGCAGACCGCGCGCAAATCCGCGGTCTCGCCGGGATCGAGCACCAGCGTGTCGAGCTCGGCGATCTCCAGCAGCTGCGCGACGATGCGGCTCATGCCCTCGATGTCGGCATGCAGCGCCTGCCTTGCGGCGCCGTCGCCGAGCGTCTCGATGCGCGTGCGCAATATCGCGAGCGGCGTACGCAATTGGTGCGCGGCGTCGGCGGTGAACTGCCGCTGCACCCGAAAGCCGTCCTCGAGGCGGTCGAGCGCCTGGTTGACGGCGGTGACGAGCGGCATGATCTCGCGCGGAATCTGCTCCGTCGGCAGGCGGATGTCGGTGCGCGCCGGGCCGATATTGCTTGCCTCCTCGGAGGCCTTCCACAGCGGCGCGACGGCGCGGCGAAAGATGATGATGTCGATGGCGAGCAGGACCAGCAGGATTGGAATCGTGATCCACCCGACCCGCCGGAAGAAGTTCGAGACAATGTCATCGATGATGACGTCGCGGTGCGCGAGGTCCTCCGCGACGCGAATGCGCATCACCTTGCCGTCGATGATGCGAGTGACGCCGGCGCCGGAAATCGTTTCGGAGAGCGGCGGAGGCGCGGCCGTGGCAGTGCCGGTCTTGCGCCGCGACGAGAACAGCAGATTCCCCTCGGCATCGCGAATGTCGTACTGGTAGCGGCCATAGGCTTCCGAATAAAGGCCCTTGAGACTGTCCGGCAGGTTGAACGTCAACAGCCCGTCGGGCTGGGCGACGATGCGCTCGGCCAACACCTCGGCCTGCGCGCGCATGGCATCGCGATGCAACTGGTCGATCTCGGAATTGAGCAGCCAGAACAGCACCAGCGGCAGGAAGATCGCGACCACCGCGACCGCCACGATGTGCAGGAACACGATGCGCCAGATTAGCGATTTGAACGTTGGCGACCTCGCATGGATTCCGGCGCGGAATCCGGCGTGAGATCCGATCCGGGCCACGCTATTTCTCCTCGGCCATAAGATAGCCGACGCCACGGATGGTGTGGATCACGACCTTGGCGCCGTGCTCGGCGAGCTGCTTGCGCAACCGCGAGACGTAGACCTCGACCGCATTGGAGGCGACTTCGCCGTCGAGACCGAAGATGTGGTCCTCGACGTTCTTCTTCGGCACCACCCTGCCCTGCCGGCGCAGCAGGATCTCAAGCACCGAGGTCTCGCGCGCGGAGATGATGCGCGGCTGGTCGTCCACGAAGATCTGGCGGCTTTCGGTGTCATAGACGAGGTTGGCGAGGCGCAGCGATCGGCCGAGCAACTGGCCCGGACGGCGCAGGATCGCCTCCAGCCGCGCCACCAGCTCCTCCATCGCGAACGGTTTGGCGAGATAGTCGTCGGCGCCGCTGCGCAGGCCGCTGACGCGGTCCTGCAAGCCGCCGCGCGCGGTCAGCACCAGCACCGGCAAGGGCTCCATCTGCCGGCGCAGCTCGCGCAGCACCGACAGGCCATCGCCGTCGGGCAGTCCGAGGTCGAGGATCATCGCGGCATAGCTGACGCTGCTGACCGCCTCGCGCGCTTCGGCCGCGCTGCCGACGATGTCGCTCTCATAGCCGGCCGCCGACAGCCCGCCGGCAACGAGCCGTGACAGCTCGGCATTGTCCTCGACGATTAGAAGGCGCATCGCATTTTCCCGCGGGATGTTCCGCTGTCACCGCACGGCTTCCGCCGCATCTTCGCTGTCATCCATCATCCGGGGCATCTCGGCCAGCGAAAAAGCAGCCGGCGGGCCGGCCGCTCCCTTCCGTCAGGTTCCTGTAAGCCAATCAGGGCACCTGCGGATGAGGTCGCGGATGGCGCGGACGTTTGCCCCCTTGGGCCCCGCCGCCGGCGCCGCATCGATCCTGCCAAGGAACGAACACCCCGGCGAACCGTTCAACTCAGCTGCAACATTTCTCATTTGATGGGGCGTCGTGCAGACCACCTAGGTAATGCACATGCGCCTTGCACGACGAACACGTTCCAGCTCCCTTCTATCCGATTGCCTGGCCGCCATCACGCGACATCCGGGCGCCGCCGCGTTTGCTGCCGCAGGTACCTTCATCGCGGCTAGCGCAATCATAAACCGGCGGCTCGCGAACAAAGCGCAACGCGATAATCCTCCGCAGGGTCGGTTCATCGATATCGATGGCGTTCGCCTGCACTATTTGGAACGCGGCAGGGGCAAGCCGCTGGTTTTGTTTCACGGCAATGGCAGCCTGGTCCAGGATTTCGACGCGAGTGGATTGATCGATCTCGCAGCCGAAAACTACAGGGTCATCGTGTTCGATCGTCCCGGATTTGGGCATAGCTCGCGGCCGAGGCACGTCGTCTGGACCCCGGATGCCCAGGCGGACCTGTTCAAGAAGGCGCTCGATCAGCTCGGCGTCTCTCAAGCGATTGTCCTTGGCCATTCCTGGGGCGCGTCGGTTGCGGTTGCGCTGGCGACAAGACATCCTTCGGTCGTGCAGGCTCTCGTGCTGGCCTCGGGCTATTATTTCCCGACGCCCCGCTCGGACAGCGCCGCGTCAGTGCTGTCCGCCCTACCGGTGCTCGGGGACCTCATCAGCTCCACGATTTCGCCGCTAGCCGGTCGGATGATGTGGCCCGCGACGTTGCGCAAGTTGTTTGGGCCCCGGCCGGTCCCGAACAAGTTCACGGGCTTTCCGAAAGAAATGGCGCTCCGCCCATCACAGATGCGGGCCACAGCCGCTGAAGCGACGATGTTGATCCCCGCCGCATTCTCAGGTTCGAAGACTTATGCAGAACTCAAGATGCCCACGATCATTATCGCGGGCCAGGGCGATCGTATGATCGATATCAAGCAGTCGGTCAGGCTGCATGGCGAGATCAAGCAGAGCAAATTGCGCCGGATCGACGGCGCGGGACACATGATTCATCATTCCGCAACCGCTCAGGTAATGGCGGCCATCGACGAAGCTGCTGCCGAGGCCGTATTGACCCATGGGAGTGAAGGTCCGGGCGTACAGCAGCCCCGGGAGAACTCCGGCGCCTGACGGGCAGAGACCGGCTCAAAATTGCTGAATGAAAGTTCGCGGAGCAATGCGTCGTCGCCGACGAACAACGCCGTTGATAGCAGCCGGCGAACCTCATGGCTGGTTTTCTGAGGGTCGCTTCTGAGCCAACTCGGGCGCGGGACCACACTTCAACCCGCCCTCTCAACCGAACCGAGACCTTTTCGACCGGGTATGGTATCTGTCGATCGCCCGTCGGCAGGGGCGCCGATTTGGTCGGACAAGCGGGAAAGCAAAGCGCAATGTTTCCTAGCCAGGTGACGATGCCCTTGTGGCACGAAAAGCACCTCCGGGCTGCCACTCGCGCCGCCGGTGTCGCTCTATGGTCCTGGAACGTTGATACCGACGCCATCACCATGGATGAACCCGCGTACGACCTTTGGGAGGTGCCCAAGGGCGAGCAGAATATTACGTTCGAGATACTGTCCAAAAACATCCACCCCGCAGATCTCGAGAGGGTGAGATCGGCATTTGCCGCTACTCGCGCCGTCGTCGGCTCTTACGAGATCGATTTTCGTATTCTCACCGGAAGCGATATCCGCTGGATTTCCGCTCGGGGCCAGGGCGACGATGCCGACATCGCAGATCGAACCATGTTCGGTATTTTCCTGGACGTAACCCAACGCAAGCAAGCCGAAGAAGCGAACGAGCTGCTGGCGGGCGAGATGAGCCACCGCCTGAAAAACCTTCTAACCATCGCAACGGCGCTGACTCAAATGAGCTCGCGCTCGGCAGCATCAAAAGAAGATATGGCCCAGGAGCTGACCAGTCGCCTGATCGCCCTTGGGCGTGCTCAGGACCTTGTTCGTCCGGTACCAGGACGAAATCGAGAGGGGACGCTTCTTGGAGACCTCATCTCTGTTCTGCTTGCTCCGTACGATGAAAAGGGAGCCAGCGTTCGTATTCGCGTCTCGGTCCCCAAGATGAACGTGGGAGAGACTTCCAGCACAGCGCTCGCCTTGGTAATGCATGAACTGGCAACCAACTCTGCGAAATACGGTGCGCTGTCGCTTTCAAGTGGTACCCTGGACGTGTCGTGCAACGCCCACGAGGACGAGGTCGTGGTCAAGTGGACGGAACGGGGCGGTCCTCCCGTTGTCGCTCCAACAAAGCTCGAAGGCTTTGGAAGCAAGTTGGTGCACCGAAGTATGGCCGCCCAGCTTGGCGGGGCTATAACTTTTGACTGGTCGGATGAGGGTGTGGTGGTCATCCTGCGCATGAGCAAAGACCGTCTTGCGAATTGATGTTCAGCTGATTTCCCGCGCACAGTCCTGTCATCCGTCTGCGATTGGCCCCATGTCCCGTTGACGAGGCTGCGACCCGGCAGCTAAATTGGGCGCGTCGGAAAAGGCAGACTTGGTCTGGTAAGCCCAAGTCCTTTCGGTGACGAAAGCTCTGGTCTTTGGCCTCATGGCTGAGATCCCCACGACGAACACGGTCGCTGTTCAGGCGATCACACGTTCGTCCGTGAGGTCCTCAGCTCTGGGAAACGCTCCGGTCGAACATCGACAGTCGATCATCGACAACGGAGCATTTTATGCAGTCCCCCGACACCATCCTCTATGACGTCATCATCGCCGGCGCCGGTCCCGTCGGCCTCTTTCTGGCTTGCGAGCTTCGGCTGGCCGACTGTTCGGTGCTGGTGCTGGAAAAGGCGCAAGACCAGCACTCGCCGCTGAAGAGCCTCCCGTTTGGCTTGCGCGGCCTGTCGGTGCCGACCATCGAGAGCCTTGACCGCCGCGGCCTTCTGGATAGCTTGAAAGCTCGCGCGACGAGCCGCGACACGCCGGCGGCTGCGCACTGGATGCAGCAGCAGCGTCGCCCTGGCGGTCATTTTGCCGGCATCCAGTTCTTCCACGACCAGATTGACGCTACGCAATGGCCATACCGCCTGCCCGGCCCGATCGGGAGCATGGCGGCCGACATCGCGAGCATCGAGGCCGTGCTTGCGATCCGAGCCGAGACGTTGGGTGCAGAGATCCGGCGCGGCTGCGGTGTCGAGGCTCTCCGGCAATCCGCGGACAGCGTTGCGGTGGACGTAGCTGGCGAAGCCGTCCATGGGCGCTGGCTCGTCGGCTGCGACGGCGGGCGCAGCAGCGTGCGAAAGGCGGCCGGTATCGGCTTCACCGGGACCGATCCGGAGTTCACCGGCTATTCTGTACAGGTCGAACTGGCCGATCCAATCTTGCTCAAGCCGGGTCGCCACTACACCCCTTCGGGCATGTACACATATGCGGCGCCGGGGACGATCGCGATGGTCGATTTCGACGGCGGCGCCGCCCACCGCAGCGAGCTGGAGCGTGACCATGTCGAGGCGGTGTTGCGCAGGGTCTCGGGCATCGACGTGACCGTGACGGCCCTGCTCCTCGCCACCACCTGGACCGACCGCGCCTATCAGGCAACCGACTATCGCATGGACCGCGTATTGCTGGCGGGTGACGCCGCACACGTCCATTCGCCGCTGGGCGGCCAGGGCCTGAATCTCGGCCTCGGCGATGCCATGAATCTCGGATGGAAGCTCGCGGCGACCATTCGTGGCGATGCGCCGTCCGGCCTGCTCGACAGCTATTCGACCGAACGACATCCCGTAGGAGCACAAATCCTCGACTGGTCGCGCGCACAGGTCGGGCTGATGCGCCCCAGCAAGAGTTCGCGCGCGCTCGAAGCCATCGTTCGCGATCTCATCGGCACGCGCGACGGCACCACCTACTTCGCCGAGCGCGTGTGGGGCGTTTCGCTCCGTTACGATCTCGGCGGTCGGCATCCTCTGGTGGGCCGAAGCGCGCCGGACTTCAAGTTCGCCGACGGGACAAGACTGAACGAGCACCTCCGAACGGGACAAGGGCTGCTGCTGGATTTTGGCGCACGGCCATCGCTCCAAGCGCTTGCGAGCCGCTGGCGCGGCCGGATCACCTATGTCGCAAACGACGCCGAGGATGGACTGGGCGTGGCTGCTTTGCTCGTGCGCCCCGACGGCGTGGTGAGCTGGGCCAGCGAAGAGGCTCCTGACAATGATGAAGTGTCTCAAGCTGCAGCGCGATGGTTTGGTGAGCCCGATACGGGCTAGACACGTTCGCGTTGTCGATGCCGGCGTTACTTCGTCTCAGGGCGTTTACTCAAGGCCCGATCAGCCTGCGCGGAGGAGAGTCATGTCCGTTCACCCTTTAAGACCGGACATGGCCAATTCGCCCCAGCTAGTCCGCTAGGGGCCAAGAGGCGACCTTTCTAGAACTGCCGGCGAGAGCTAAATCCTATTGTCTGTTTCCCTGCTCAACAAAATCGCCCCACTCCTCCCTGAGAACCGCACGATAGCTTCCGGGAGGAAGCACTTCCTCTATGACTTCCGCATTCCGGGAGGCGTTTGGATCTAAGAACAACCCGACCAAGGGCATGCACGCCTTCATGGCGTAGCGCGCGGCGTCGTCGGATGTCCGAACCCCCGCCGCTTGAGCATCAGGTGCGTGCGACCGAACACAAGCTCGGAAGCGAGAAACGGACGGCAGCTCTCCATGACGCGTCTGAGCGGATAGCTGAGGCGATAATGTCAGAAGCGAGATCAAAATAGCTGCTCTCAATGGACGCTCCAAGACATTGAAATGGACTAACGTTGAACTTCGCTATTGGGACCGAAATAAGGGCGGCCAAGTCTGCAATGGGTCACAATGCGAAGAACTCAACGTGAGCAAATCTGGTCCGCCATGCCTCGGTGAGCGGACCTCGTGGAACGCCGCCGCCACTTCGCTGATGGGCCAATTCCGGACGTCACGTCATCGTTGGTTTTCCTGCTCGGCGATTTCCCGCCCCATCGAGGAAAATTCCTCCTCATGCGCAGCAATGGCCTCGTCAACAGTTGCGAACCATCGACTGCGTTCTACCGGCTCGACTTCGATAAAAAGCTCGACAAATTGGCGATCGAACTCGAGGCGGGCGCGCCACTTCGCTTCCAGATAGAGAGCTCTCGATACATCCGCATCCACCGACTAGCCAACAATGATCGCGCAATAGGTTTTCCCATCGTGCTGCCCAGCTCTGGCGTATAGCACAAGGCGTCAAGTCGGCTCTGGGTCAATCGTGCCGGTTTGGCGCTCGGTTGCAAACTTCCGGTTCGCTCCTGTGAACCGACGTTTGGCTACGCCGCGCCAACGGAAGCGATGGGCCAAAGGCTGCCCTCGGCACCTAATATGACCTTGGTCAGCTCACCTCTCGGAAGCGGACCTGCCTGCGCGCGGGGCAGAGGTCAGCCACGAGCCGACATCATTTCGTACGAAAAGGCCGTCACCTGAGGCGGCCTCAGTCCTTCCAGATGCGTTCGCCGCATTCGCATTCGAACAGGTGGATGAGGTTCCCGGTTTCCACGTTCAGGATCGCGCGAACTAGCACCAGCTGCTTGTCGCAGACACGACATCTCCGGTCCGAACTACTTTCGATTACTGCGATCTTCTCTGCGCGGAGCAGATCCATATTAAAGTCCCCCCTCAAAGCAGGCGCGATACTACTCGATGGGCTCCGCAATTTGATCATACAGAGGTATACTTGCCGGTGCTTCGCCACCACCAAGGGGGGCCGATGTTCTCGGTCAAAAGCTGCCTTGGGTAGCTCGAATTCCGCGCATCAGCTTGCCTCCCAAAAAGCAGACCTCCCGGCACGCAGAGCTAAGGTCAGCTACGGGTCACAAGCGGTCCTGCACTGGCTGCTCGCGGCAGGTCAGCTATGGGGCCAAGAGGCGACATGGCGGACGGATCATCAGGTGCGCGGTCCGACTGCCCCGAACGCTACTCGCTCGAAATCGATGCCAAACGTGCTCTATCCATATGAGAAGCCCTCCAGCTTATGAATGTGGCCATCCCGAAGCCAGAGCAGAAATCCCATCCCATGCTCAAGCCCGACAATAGTCGCTCCGACATCGCCCAGTGGCGAGGCAACATCTTTGATTGGCGAACGATGTCAGACGTCGAGCGTGGTATAGAACCCGGTTCCCGTGTTCTCGCGGGCAGTGACGCGCACTTTCCCCTGCTGGGCAGCGAGCGCATCAGCGACTTCAGGTGCCTGAAGCGCAATAGCGTTGAGCACGGCCTGCTCTAGGCACGACAAAACTTCCATGGGTCGCAACTCGTGGAGGCGAGCACGCACTGTGGTGCCACTGCGATCAAAGTCGATTTCGGGGTGCTCGGCGAACGTTTCTTCCGCTCGGGAGATGGCTCCAGCCTCGTTCGCCGCGTGAAGGACCGCCACGAAGAGCTTTTCGCCGTCGCGCTCCCAGACGACTTCGTACATCTTCATGCCGGCCTGAAACTTGAAAATCATGAGGCCCTCACAGGCAGACTATATCAAGGCCAATAGTCAATCACACTAACGTCACGCAGTCTGCTCAGGGTCACAAGCGGCCTTTCGGCATTCCGGTTGTGAGGTCTGAGATGCGGCCAGAAGCGGTCGTAAGACTTCCGAAACCTGCAAGGCTCATTGCGCGAAAACGATCGAATCGACCAAGTAATGCGCGAGTACCACCGGCCATAGCGCACCTGACCGCCGCAGCATTAGCATGAGGAAAATGCCAATTGTTGTGGCGAGAAGAATATTGCCGAGCCCGGCCCACCAATGATACGCGCCGAACAGAACTGACGTGGTGAGCAGGACGAAGATGCCGTTACCAAGATAAGGCTGAATTGCTCGCCGGATGTATTGGCGAAATATGATTTCTTCGCTGGCGGCGACCAGCGCCAAGCCAAAAACAAGATCGAATGCGTTTAGCCATCCGGTCGGGTGTGGATATACGCCGAGAACCGTTGCCGGGAATGCTGCATTGATGAGATGTCGCGGCCACTGGCCAAAACTGCCCAACAAGCAAATTCCAACAATCCATAAGACAATCTCAAAAAGGGAGATTTGCCGTTTGCTTATTCGAAAGGCCGCGACACGAGCAGAAGGTAACGCCGCCAAAGCGGCGAGAGCAGCAATCCGACCCGCATAGTCCCAGAGAAGCCAGCTTGCGGCTTGCTGCTGATGCAATCGCATTACCTGAGACGCAACTAGCGCCATAAGAGTTAGGAGAAACGACCAAATTAACGGACGAGCAATGGAGCGATTGTTCTCGCACTTTTTAGAAACGCCGGAGGAGTGTTCTTCCATGCTCGCCCGTAAACTACCTGTCGCTTGAACCTAGGACAGTTGGAACGGAGCGTCCATGTCGGTCTCGTTGCTGTCCGCCTCTGATGACCGCTTAGGATCGCAATCGGTCTTCGACCGGCTGCGCGCCGCAGGTCAGCTAAGGGCCAGAACCCGACTCTCTCCCGCTATAGTAGGGGTTACCGACGGAGAGAGCACGAGCGTGCGCGAAATCATTCGACGAGCGATCGAAATTGGTGAACGAGACAGCACGATTGGATTCGATGAATTAAATCAATTGTGTGCTGGTGCAATACTGGAACCCGAAGACATCGAAAGCATTCTCAGCGCTCTGAGCGAAGCAGGAATCTGGATTGAAGAAGATCGAACGTAGCGCGGGCCTAGCGATATAGGTCTGCAATATGAGTCTAGGATCGGGCCCATGGCCATAGACAAACAATCTTCTCGCCTCTGGCGCGGTCAGATCAGGGATGTTCTGAACCAGCAATGGGATCCGATTGGCGAGTGCCCGGCCGACGAATACGATGCCTATGTTGGTGCTGTGGCTGCCATGCTGCGCGACCACGCGACCGATGAGGCGCTTATGAAGTATTTCGAATGGGCCGAGGCTGTGCACATGGGTCTCGATCGGTTTGAGCACGAGCGCGCCAGCAGGGTCGTAGCATCGTTAAGAGCACTTGGTGTGCCGTAGCTGGTCCCGCCGAATTTCCGCTGTGGGTCAGAGGCTGCCCTCGGATGCCAGCGTAACCGCAGTCAGCTCACCTCCCGGGAAGGGACGTCGTGTCGCTCTGAACTAAGGTCAGCGAAGGGCCAGAAGGCGAGGTTGGATCGGACCTTGAGTTCAGAAGACGCACCTAATTTGAAAAGTCGCCTCCCGCAGCGCGCTTTGAACCTCATCGGGATCGAAGCTCATCATCAACCCAGGCCAGCCGCCGAGGCGCTAATTTCGGATTTTGCGATAATACCTTTATGCCACTGTTTTGCCCGACGAGTCAAACGGTCTCGCTGAAGCACTCGCTTAGTGCGCCTCCCGCTTTCGCTCCCAAAATGCGAAGTTCCCATCGACCGCGTGATGCTCGGGCCTTCCTGCCAATTAGCTCCATCGCATCAAGCGCTTGGCTGCACGCGCAACGCCTTGTCCTCTCACCCCTCGTCTACTGTGCATGGGGTTGTTTTTCAGATTTTTTGTTGGAGGCCCCGCCCGTCCCCCGGCGACACCGCCGCTCGGCGGCTTCCGCCTCGCCTATTCCGATCGCGTCGTCCCAAAGAAAAAGCCCGGCCTCGCGAACGAGACCGGGCGTGTCGTCTTGCGGCTTATTCGAAGATCAGCCGCGGGTGCGCGAGCGGATCATGAAGCTGTCGTAGGTGTATTCGGCAACCTGCCACCACAGATATTCGTCGGAGCGGTAGGCCTGCATGGCGTCGATCGACTTCTTGAAGTCGGGATTCTTGGCCGAGATCTCGCCCCACAATTCGTTGGTCGCCTTGAGACAGGCTTCCAGAACTTCATTGGTGAACGGGCGAAGCTGCGTTCCGCCGGCGACCAGACGCTTCAGGGCGCCGGGGTTCACCATGTCGTAGCGCGCGGCCATCCAGGTGTTGGTGTTGACGGTCGCGTTGGTGAGGATCGCCTGATAGTTCTTCGGCAGCTCGTTCCACTTGTCGATATTGGCGAAGGCGTGAACGGTCGGACCGCCTTCCCAGAAGCCCGGGTAGTAGTAGTACTTGGCGACCTTGGCGAAGCCGAGCTTCTCGTCATCGTAGGGGCCGACCCATTCGGCCGCGTCGATGGTGCCCTTCTCGAGCGACGGATAGATGTCGCCGCCGGCGAGCTGCTGCGGCACCACACCGACCTTCTGGAGCACCTGGCCGGCAATGCCGCCGATGCGCATCTTGAGGCCCGAGAGGTCGGCAACGGTCTTGATCTCCTTGCGGAACCAGCCGCCCATCTGGGTGCCGGTGTTGCCGCAGGGGAAGCCCATCACGTTCGACTTCTTGAAGAACTCGTTGGCGAGTTCGTTGCCGCCGCCTTGGTACAGCCAGGAATTCTGCTGGCGTGCGTTCAGGCCGAAAGGCACCGATGCGAAGATCGCGAAGGTCGGGTCCTTGCCGACGTAATAATACGACACCGTGTGGCACATCTCGACGGTGCCCTTCTGCGTCGCATCGAGCGCCTGCAGGCCCGGAACGATTTCACCCGCCTGGAAGACCTGGATCTGAAACTTGTTGTCGGTCATCTCGGCGACGTACTTCGCCATCTGCTCGGCACCGCCATAGATGGTGTCGAGCGACTTCGGGAAGCTTGACGTCAGGCGCCACTTGATCTCGGGCGAGGACTGCGCGATCGCCGGCGAGGCCACCGCGGCGGTCGCCGCCGCGCCGGCTGCCGACACTTTCAGAAAATCACGACGCTTCATCTTCAGTCTCTCCTTGTTGGGGCGTTTCCCCTAACTTCCTCTTTGCTGCCGCTCATTCCGGCGACGCGTTCTTGGGCCGCGTCGAACCGAAGGGGCTTGACTGCCGTGGGCCTTTAACACGGAAGCCCCGCTTTCGAAACGCGACATTGGCATGACAGGGCTCTACGAAAGTCGCATGTCCCCAGAGTATTGGTTTGAAGGGGTTGGCTTGAAGGTATTGCCTTGGATCCGCTCAGGCCGCGGCGACGACGCCCTTGAGCTGGTCCCGCACCTGTCCCGCAATGGCGCGGTAGATCGCCGCATGGGGACCGTCCGGCTCGCTGTCGACCACGGGCGTGCCGGCATCGGAGGTGGCGCGAATCGCCATGTGCAGGGGGACCTCGCCCAGGAACGGTACCCCGAGCTTCTCGGCCTCGTGACGCGCGCCGCCATGGCCGAAAATGTCGGATTTGGTGCCGCATTGCGGGCACTGGAAATAGCTCATGTTCTCGACGATGCCGAGTACGGGCACGTTGACCTTCTTGAACATCGCAAGCCCCCGCCTTGCGTCGATCAGCGACAGGTCCTGCGGGGTCGAGACGATCACGGCGCCTTTCAAAGGGACGTTCTGCGCCAGCGTGAGCTGGGCATCGCCGGTCCCTGGCGGCATGTCGACGACGAGGACGTCGAGCTGCCCCCATGCGACGTCGCGCAGCATCTGCGTCACCGCCGACATCACCATCGGCCCGCGCCAGATCATCGCCGTCTCTTCCTCCACCAGGAAGCCGATCGACATGATGGCCAGGCCAAAGCGCCTGAGCGGAATCATCTTGCGGTCGCCATCCAGCTCCGGCTTCTCATGCAGGCCCGTCAGCCGCGGCACCGAGGGGCCGTAGATGTCGGCATCGAGCAGCCCGACCTTGAGGCCCAGATCGCGCAGGCCCAGCGCAAGATTGAGAGCAGTGGTGGACTTGCCGACGCCGCCCTTGCCCGAGGCAACCGCGATCACGGCCGCGACGCCCGGAATCTCGGACTGCCGCGCCATCGGCGATTGGGCGCCGCCCTGCGGCGGCGGCTTGTGGGCATGGACCGGCTGCACGCCTGGCGTACCGCGGCTGGGAGTTGGCGGCGGTGGCGGCGCCGTGCCGGCCTTGCGCTCGGCGGTCAGCGCCACCATGACGGTGGTGACGCCGGGAATGGCCCGCACCGCGGCCTCGGCCTCGGCCCGGACGGATTCCCAGGCGCGCGCCTCGGCGGCATCGACATTGATCGAGAAGAACACCTTGCCGTCGGCCGCGCTGATCGCGCTCAGCACATTGGCATTGGTGAGCGCGACCCCGCGCGGCGACTTGATCCTGGCGAGGCTGTCGAGAACCTGTTGCTGCGTCACGCTCAAAGCGCATCTCCTAGAATTCAAGATGCCCCATTAGAGCGGAAACGCCCAAAAGGCTACTGCCTGCCGATATCGTCAGCCATCTCGGCGGGCGCGGCGCCCTGCTCCAGGGCCGCTTCGTAGTTCAGCTCGATCATGACCCCGTTCGGGTCATGGACGAAGATCTGCCAGAGTTCGCCGCCGGGCACCTGGCGGGAGTCGAACTTCATCCCCTTTGAGGCCAGCCGCTGTTTCATGCCGTCAAAGCCGCGGCTGGCGAAGGCGACGTGGTGGACAACGCCGGAATCCGGCTTTTGTGGCTCGGCAGTCGGAGAAATATCGACCAGGTGCACCACCGGTTTACCCTCGCTGTACATCCAGGCGCCGGGGAAGGCGAAATTCGGCCGGGGGCCTTTTTCCAGGCCCAGCACGTCCTCGTAGAAGCGGGCGGTCTCGGCCAGATTCCGGGTCCGGATGTTGAAATGATCGAGCACGCCCACGCTTACGCCGCCCATGCCTTCGCTCCATTTTTTTGAAGTCCTTAAGTCCGCCATCCTAGCACAGGCAGGGGCCAAACGAAGCCGTTGCCCTCCGGCCTCAAGGGTTTATGGTGCGGCCGATCTGCCGCAATGGCGGAACCGGGCGCCCCTCGCCCGGCAAGAACCGTAAAACCCAAACTACGGACAAGGTACCACAGATGGCTAAAGTCGCTTTCCTCGGTCTCGGCGTGATGGGCTTCCCCATGGCCGGACACCTCGTGAAAAAAGGGGGCCATGAGGTCACCGTCTATAACCGCACCGCGGCCAAGGCGAAGGAGTGGGCGGACAAGTTCGGCGGCAAGACCGCGGCGACCCCGAAGGCCGCGGCCGAGGGCCAGGATTTCGTGATGTGCTGCGTCGGCAACGACAACGATCTGCGCGCGGTCACGATCGGTGCCGACGGCGCGTTTGCCGGCATGAAGAAGGGTGCGACCTTCGTCGACCACACCACCGCTTCCGCCGAGGTCGCGCGTGAGCTTGATGCTGCCGCGACCAAGGCCGGCTTCAAGTTCATCGACGCACCCGTGTCCGGCGGCCAGGCCGGCGCCGAGAACGGCGTGCTGACGGTGATGTGCGGCGGCACGCAGGACGCCTATGCGGGTGCCGAGCCGATCATCACGGGCGCCTATGCGCGGATGTGCAAATTGCTGGGGCCCGCCGGCTCCGGCCAGCTGACCAAAATGGTCAACCAGATCTGCATCGCCGGCCTCGTCCAGGGCCTCTCCGAGGGTATTCACTTCGCCAAGAAGAGTGGCCTCGACGTCGCCGCCGTGATCGAAACCATCTCAAAGGGCGCCGCGCAGTCCTGGCAGATGGAGAACCGCTACAAGACCATGAACGAGGACAAGTACGATTTCGGCTTCGCGGTCGAATGGATGCGCAAGGATCTCTCGATCTCACTGGCTGAAGCCCGCCGCAACGGCGCCAACCTGCCCGTGACCGCGCTGGTCGACCAGTTCTACGCCGAGGTCGAGAAGATGGGCGGCAAGCGCTGGGATACGTCGAGCCTGCTCGCGCGCCTTAATCGCTGACACCTGACGAAGTGATCCTGTCTTGCTGATCGCACTCGCCGCAATCTTCGTCCTCGCCTATGCGGCGATCGCGCTTGAGCATCCGATCGGGGTGAACAAGAGCGCGTCTGCTCTACTCGGCGCGGGCGTGCTCTGGACAATCTACGCGCTCGCGACCGGCGACCACACGCTGGTCGGCCGTCAGCTTGACGAGTCCGTCGCCGCCACCGCGCAGATCGTGTTCTTCCTGGTTGGCGCGATGACCATCGTCGAGGTCATCGACGCCCATGACGGTTTCGAGGTCATCACCTCCCGCATCAGCACGACCAGCCAGGTCCGTCTGATATGGCTGATTGGCTTCGTGACCTTCTTCCTCAGCGCAATCCTCGACAATCTGACCACCACCATCGTCATGGTCTCGCTGATCCAGCGGTTGATCGCCAAGCGCGACGACCGCTTGCTGTTCGCCTCACTCATCGTCATCGCCGCAAATGCCGGTGGTGCATGGACCGTGATCGGCGACGTCACCACGACCATGCTGTGGATCGGCGGACAGATTTCGCCCCTAAAAATCATGGGCGGGGTGTTCCTGCCCTCGCTGCTGAACCTGCTGGTGCCGCTCGCATTCATCAGCTTTTCGCTCAAGGGCAAGACCATCGCACCGCCGCCGAAAGAGGACGGATTGCAGGGCGTCGATCCGTTCGAGCGGAACGTGATGTTCTATCTCGGACTCGGCGTGCTGATTGCGGTGCCCGCCTTCAAGACGGTCACGCACCTGCCGCCGTTCATGGGCGTCCTGCTCGGGCTTGGCATCGTGTGGTTGGTCGGCGAGATCGTTCATCGCAATAAGGATGAGCACGTCCGCGGTCCGCTCACGCTTGCGAATGCGCTGACGCGGATCGACATGGGCTCGATCGTGTTCTTCCTCGGAATCTTGCTCGCGGTTGCCTGCCTCGAACATGCCGGCCTGCTCTCCATGCTGGCCAAATGGCTGGACACCGCGATCGGCCGACAGGACATCATCGTGATCGTGCTCGGGCTGCTCAGCGCCGTCATCGACAACGTGCCGCTGGTCGCCGCGACGATGGGTATGTACGACCTCGCGCATTATCCACCCGACAGCTTCATCTGGGAATTCATCGCCTATTGCGCCGGCACCGGCGGCTCGATTCTGATCATCGGCTCGGCCGCAGGCGTCGCCGCCATGGGGCTCGAGCGCATCGAGTTCCTCTGGTACGCCCGTCGCATCGCCCTCCCGGCGCTCGCCGGCTATCTGGCGGGAGCAGTGGTGTACATCGCACAGCACGCGGCGCTGCATTGAGCGGCTCACACCGGATCCAAAATTAACGCCGGGTTAACGTAATTCTTTAGCTCCTTAAGTCACCTCTTAAGGATTTCTTGCCAGAGATAGACAATGCAGAAGGCCCGTCCCGCGCGGGCAGGAATTGTTGTTGTGCGATGAGTAAACCCGCTGAAAAGCCCGAGGTTGTGCAGCTTCCGGCCGAGCCGGTGAGCGTGCCGTCGACGAGCCATCGCCGGGCTGCGGCACAGCGGGTGCGCGAGGCGCGCGACAAGTTAACGTCTACCAGTGGAACCCGGCCGGCTTTCGACGCCGAGATGCTGCGCCATTACGCCCAGACCCGGCTGTCGGCCTCCTATGTCGTGATGCTGCTTGTGGTCGCGACGGGCGTGCTGTTTGGGCTGTGGATGCAGCCGATCCCGGCCGCGGCCTGGACCGCCGGCATGCTTTGCATCCATGCCGCGATGATCCGCAGCTGCCACCGCTTCCTGGCCGAGCCCGCCTCGCCCGCGGGAACGCGCGCATGGCAGACACGCTTCGTCGTCCTCGACCTGCTCTATGGCCTTTGCTGGATGGCGATCCTGATCCATCCCGTGCTCGACATGATCACGGAATCGCTGATGATGTTCCTGATGCTGCTGGTGATCGCAGTATCGAGCATGCTGGCCGCCAATCTGCCGATCGCCGCCCTCGCCGCCACCGCACCGGTCGCGGTCGCGATGGCGCTGAGCTTCGTGATGACCGGCTCGCTGGACAATTACATCCTGGCCGCGCTCGCCCTCGCCGCTGAAGGCTATTTCGTGCTGCTGGCCCACCGTCTGCACTCTTCGACCTTCGCCACGCTCGAGGCGCGCGCCGAGAAGGACGCGCTGATCGGCGAGCTCGAACAGGCCAAGGCGATCTCGGACGAGGCGCGCCACCGCGCCGAATCCGCCAATGTCGCCAAGTCGCGCTTTCTGGCGCAGATGAGCCATGAACTCCGGACGCCGCTCAATGCGATCCTCGGCTTCTCGGAGGTGATGAAGAGCGAGATTTTCGGCGCGCATGCCGTGCCGGTCTACAAGGAGTACTCGGCCGACATCCACAATTCCGGCGTCCACCTGCTCAACCTCATCAACGAGATCCTCGATCTGTCGCGGATCGAGGCTGGCCGCTACGAGCTCAACGAGGAAGCGGTCTCGCTGGTCGGCATCGTCGCCGACTGCCATCATCTGATGAAGCTGCGCGCCTCGAGCCGTGGCATTACCATCCACGAAGTGTTCGAGCAGGCAATGCCGCGGCTCTGGGCCGACGAGCGGGCGATCCGCCAGGTCGTGCTCAATCTGCTCTCCAACTCGATCAAGTTCACTCCGCAGGGCGGCGAGATCTGGCTCAAGGCCGGCTGGACGGCTTCAGGCGGACAATATCTCTCGGTGAAGGATACCGGCTCCGGAATCCCCGAGGACGAGATCCCGGTCGTGCTGGCATCGTTCGGCCAAGGCTCCAACTCGATCAAGTCGGCCGAACAGGGCGCCGGTCTCGGCCTGCCGATCGCCAAGAATCTGGTCGACCTGCACGGCGGTACGTTCACGCTGAAATCGAAGCTGCGCATCGGCACCGAAGTGATCGTCACCTTCCCGCCCGAGCGCGTGATGAGCGCGCTGGCGCCGATATCGGATGATTCTCCGCCGCTCCAACCCGAGAGTTCCGCGGTCGCGGACGAGAAGCGCCGGCCCCGCCGCAAGCCGATCATGAGCGCAGGTACGGGCTCGTAACGAGATGCTTGCAGTCATGCCCGACCATCCGCCACTATGTCCGAATGAGCAAAGAAACGCCGTGCGTGGCCGTCTGCATGATCGATCCCAAGACCAGGCTGTGCTTCGGCTGCGGACGCACATTGCCGGAGATCGCGCGCTGGCACGCCATGGAGAGCGCGGAACGGCTCGCGCTCATGGCGCTGTTGCCGGCGCGCATGAATCAGGCTGGACTTGCGCCCATCGCGGGATCGCCGAAACGCAGCTGACCGGCCTGAGCGCATCGGGAGATGCGCAATGATCCGGTTCCTGCTCGTTCTCATCATGCTCGCCTGCACGGCCGGTGCCGTCGTCGCCTATGGCGATTCCGACCAGATCGCGCGCGCGAGCAGCAAGGTCTCGCATATCTTTCGCACGCAGACCGCAGCGCCCGCCCCCGCCGTGCAGATTCAGCGCGGCCAGGGCGGCGAATTCGCGCTGCGCGCCAAGATCAACGGCGTGGCCGCACCGATGGTCATCGACACCGGCGCGACCTCGGTGGTGCTGACCTGGGAAACCGCGAAAGCGATCGGGCTGCCGCTCGAGATGCTCGAATACGACGTCGATCTCGAAACCGCGGGCGGTCACACCAAGGCGGCCCGCCTCACGATCGACCGTCTCTCCGTCGGCCACCTCGTCGAGAAATCGGTGCCGGCCCTCGTCGTGCAGCGCGGACAGATGAAGACCAACCTGCTCGGCATGAGCTTCCTCGATCGCCTGGAGAGCTGGGGCGTGCGCGCCGACAAGCTGATGCTCACCGGTTATCCGGAGCTCCAGACCAGTCACCGCCGCTCGCGCCTGGCAGTCGACTAGACTTTTGCAATCCGGCTCGTCATGCGACTACGGCTAGGCCGCCGCCTCTGCCGGCGCGCGGGCACCGACACGTGCAATCGCATCGCGCAGCACCTCGAGGCCGGCGCCCGGCTTCACCCCCTGCTCGGCAAGATGGCGGCGGAAGGCGCGCGCGCCGGGCACGGCATGGAATGCGCCGACGAAATGCCTCGTCATGGAGTGCAGCCGCGTGCCGCGCGCGAGCTGTTGTTCGATGTAGGGCATCATCGCTTCGAGCGCATCCTGCATCGAGGCATGCGGCGCCTCCTCGCCGAAAATGTCGGTATCGACGGAGAGCAGCCGCCATGGCTCCTGATAGGCGGCCCGTCCGAGCATCGCGCCGTCAACGTGATCGAGATGTGCTTTGGCCTCGTCGACACCGGGGATGCCGCCGTTGATGATGACAGGCACATTGGGCATCGCGCGCTTGAGGCGATAGACGCGATCATAGTCGAGCGGCGGGATGTCGCGATTCTCCTTCGGTGACAAACCGTTGAGCCATGCTTTCCGGGCATGCACGATAAGCGCATCGCAGCCGGAGGCGACGACCGCGCGCGCAAGCTTGTCGAGCGCGACCTCCGGATCTTGGTCGTCGATACCGATGCGGCACTTCACGGTCACGGGCACGGCCACCGCACCCTTCATCGCCTCGACACACCTCGCCACGAGATCAGGCTCTGCCATCAGGCAAGCGCCGAAACGGCCGTCCTTCACGCGGTCGGAGGGGCAGCCGACGTTGAGGTTGATCTCGTCATAACCGAACTCCTCGCCGATCCGCGCCGCCAGCGCCAGCTTGCGCGGATCCGACCCGCCAAGCTGAAGCGCGACCGGGTGCTCGACCATGTCGAACCCAAGCAGCCGCTCCCGGTCACCATGAATGATGGCACCAGTGGTCAGCATCTCCGTATAGAGCAGCGCCCGCCGCGTCAGGTGACGGTGGAACACCCGGCAATGCCGGTCGGTCCAATCCATCATGGGGGCCGTGGCGAATTTGCGATCTAAGCCATTCATTTTGCTAATATATTCCGACTCAGATCAATCCTCTACGTAATTGGAGCGGTCGAGAAATCTGGTTTGACGAGGCTTCCGCCGCTTGGCTCTTCTAGGGCCATATATGCACGAATTGGAAGCGGAAATCGCGTCTTCGGATTCTCAGTGCGCACGTCACGCACACGAGAGCGAGAGCGCGCACACAACCCGTCAGCAACGAGGACTAGGATGTCGTAGTCCGAACGGACGGCGAGGCTCCTGTGATTTTTGACCGATCTTGAGGCAATGCCCGGGTTGCCGCATCTGAAGGTGCGCTGAGATCCAGCGCTTCGGCGGGCCTCGGCCTGCGGCGTGGGCATTCCATGAGCAGCACTTGGACGCCTCACCCCGCGGCGCGGAGACATGCCATCGCATCGCGATAGTGCTCCGGGGCAATTTCCGTTATCCCCCCACCTCACCTCCCGCAACGAAAGACCGGGTGGTGAACGCAAGCTCTCGCAGCACCTGCGCAAGGACGCACGCGCCGGCGGCGACATCGGCCGGCTCAGTCCACTCGTGCTCCACATGGCTCGCACCGTCCCGGCACGGGATGAAGATCATCGCCGCCGGACAGATCTTTGCCAGATGGCGCGCGTCGTGACCGGCAGCCGACAGAATGTCCATGGCCGGAAACTCCTGGTCACCTGCCGCTTGCGCAATCAGCTCGCGCAAGCGCGGATCGAACGCGTTCGAGGGTGCGTCGACCAGCGTCGTCACCGTAACCAGGCACGGCGGAGCGTGCTGACCGCAGAGCGCCGTGATGCGCGCGCCCGCCGCGTCAAGCACGGAATTGTCCGGATGGCGCAGATCGATGCTGAAGCTGACGCGCGACGGCACCACCGAAGGCGCGTTGGGCTCGACGAAGAGGCGTCCAATCGTGAACTTGATGTCGCCATCGAGGGTGCCGATCTCGGCATGCAGCCCGGTCGCCATTCGGGCAAAGGCCGCGAGCGCATCCCGCCTCTCCGACTGCGCCAGTGTGCCGGCGTGTCCCTCAACGCCCTCGACAACCACCTGAAAGGTCTTCTTGCCTTGGATGCCGGTGACGACACCGATGGTGCACGCAGCTGCTTCCAGCAATGGCCCCTGCTCGATATGCAATTCGAGATAGGCTCCAGCGGAAGAGCCGAGCGGCCTGTGCGGCATGTCAGGGAAGGCCTGGTGGAGGCGATCGAGCGCTTCGCCGACGCTGATGCCGTCGGCATCGCGCGCGGCGCGGATCGCATCCATGTCACGCTCACCGGTGAACGCCTCCGAGCCCATCATGCCCGGGGCGAAGCGCGAGCCCTCCTCGTTCATCCAGGCAACGACGATGACGTCACGCGCGGGCTTCTCATCTTGCTCCGCGACTGAAACGACCGCTTCGAGTGCAGCCATGACACCGGCCGCACCATCGAATTTGCCACCGGTCGGCTGGCTATCGAGATGGCTCCCAAGCAGAAGCGGTGCCATGGCGCGATCGCGGCCGGCTAGCGTCAAGAAAAGATTTCCTGCGGCATCGGTCGACGGTGTCAATCCCGCCTCGCGCGCCCAGCCGATGACGCGGCGCCATGCGGCGATCTCGCCGTCGCTCAATGCCTGCCGGTTGACCCCGCCGGCGGGCGTCACGCCGATCTCGGCGAGCGACATCAGCCGCACCCAAAGCCGATCGGCGTTGATCAGGGGCTTGCTCGTCATCGACTACTTCGTACGCATGATCTGGCCCGGCAGCGCGCGCGGATCGCGTGGCAGCCAGTGTCCGGCCTCGACCTGAGCGATGAATTCGGCGAGCAGCGCGTTAAACGCCGCCGGCTCTTCGAGGTTGAGGGTGTGGCCGGTCTTGGGGAAGACCGAGAGCCCGCAGGCCGGAATGGTCTTCTTCAGGAAGATGCCTGGCTGGAGACAGTGATCATCTTCGTCACCGACAACCACCAGCGTCGGCACCATCATTGTCTTCAGGCCGTCTTCGAGGTCATAGAACGACGGTCGCCGCGCCTGGACGCCGCGCATGGTGTTGGCGGCGCCGCGATCGGAATGGACGGCGAGGCGATCGGCGAATTCTCGCCACCCGCGCGGATCCTTGTT
Source organism: Bradyrhizobium sp. MI1.11 (assembly GCF_055811255.1). Classification (NCBI taxonomy): domain Bacteria; kingdom Pseudomonadati; phylum Pseudomonadota; class Alphaproteobacteria; order Hyphomicrobiales; family Nitrobacteraceae; genus Bradyrhizobium; species Bradyrhizobium sp. MI1.11. The sequence continues at coordinate 45,728 of NZ_JBVVPM010000008.1, read as the reverse complement.
CTGGAACTGTACCCGGCTCGCGCCGAGCGCGTAGACCCTGGAAAACTCCTTGGCACCCTGCTTCTCGAAATTATCCGCGACTTCGAGCGAGACGCCGCGAAAATATTCCTCGAACTCCTTCTCGCAGCCATAGCCGGCGCCGGCCACGGTGAGCGACAAAGCCCGTTCCGGCGTGCGCAGGCCGAAATGCACGGTGCAGAAGCCACCCATGGAGAGACCGACGATGTGCGCCTTGTCGATTCCCAGTGCGTCGAGTACGGCGACCGCATCATCCGCGGCGATCGCCTGCGAATAGGCTTCCATGCTGTCAGGCACATCCGAGGGCGGATAGCCACGCGCGGCGTAGCTGATGCAGCGATGGCGGCGGCTGAAATAGCGCAACTGCGGCTCCCAGCTTTCGTGATTGCCGCCGAACTCATGGATGAAGAGGATCGGCGTGCCGTCACCCGTTTCTTCCACGTAGAGTTTCACGCCGTCCTTCGCTGTGATCATCGTCATCGGCGTCGTCCCTAGAATTGCGGCGGCAGGTCGTTGAGCGTGCGCGCCTGCGCGACCATCTCCGGCAACAACGTGCAAAACTTCTCGGCCCAGGGCTGCGGCACCGAAGTGCTGATCTTGACGAAGCGGTCGCCGAAGCGCTGGGTGTGATAGGTGCCCTGGCGGATCATGATGCCCTGCCGGCGATAACATTCGACCAGCGCCTCGGGGCGGATGCCCGCCGCGATGGTCTCCAGCACCAGAAAGTTGCCGTGCGAGGGCATGATCGGCAGCGCCAGCCCTTCGATCGCGGCCGCCGCCTCCTGGATCATTGCCTTGTTGGCCCGGTCGGTGCTGCGGACCTTCTTCATCCATTCGGTCTTGACCGACAGCCCCGCCTGCGCCGCGCGCTGGGCGATGACGCTCGCGCCGAGCACGCTCGTGGAGGTCTGCGCGAACTCCTCGAACAGATCAGGTGCGGCAACGAGAGCGCCGATCCGCAGACCTGCGAGGCCAAGCCATTTCGAAAAGCTGGTCGAGACCACCGAGCCCTTGGGGGCCACGTGAAGCGCCGGCGTGTGACCATCGGCGAAATCGCGGTAGGTGCAGTCGTGCACCAGTAGCGCGCCGCAATCGCGCGCGATCGCGGCAAAGCTCTCGATCTCTTCGCGGGTGTAGCGAATGCCGAGCGGATTGTTGGGATCGACGAGATAGATGATCGCGGTGCGTTCGTCGACATTCGCCTTCAGCGCCTCCGGCGTCAGGCGATAATTGCAGGCCGGATCGTAGATCGGAATCTCGATCACCTCGGCGCCCTGCTGGCGCGCGAACAGGCACGGCCATTTCCAGGTCGGATCGGTCGTCACCAACGTTGTGCCCGGCTTGCAGCGCGCGCGGCAAATCATCGCCAGCGCGTTGACGCCGCCCTCGGTCACCAGCGCTTCTGCGCCGGGCACACCGAGATCGGCGACGATCGCGGCGCGCAGCGCCTCGAAGCCGAGCGGCGGGGCATAGGCGTTGAACTCGCCCGCCTCGATCGAGCGCAGCATCGCCTCGCGCACGGCGGGATGGCTCTCGATATGGTTGGTGTTCTGACCGAGCCAGAAGAGTCCCGGCGTCGCCGAGAGCTCGTCGAAATAGCGGTTGCGGACCAGCGCCGCGGATTGAGGCTTCGACATCAATGCCTCAGATCACCGAGCCGCGCGCGGCAATGCCGCCATCGATCGTCACCACCGTGCCGGTGATGTAGCCGGACCGCGGCGAAGACAGGAAGGCGACGAGATCGGCGACCTCCTCCGACGTCGCCGGCCGCTTGCCCGGGTATTTGTCGAACAGCTCCTCCCAGCGGCTTTCGTCGCCGAGCATGTCGATCGCCTTGCGCTTCATAATCTTGAGCATTCGATCGGTGGCAACCGGGCCCGGATTGACCGCGACTACGCGTACACCGTGATCGAGGCTGCGGCCGCCGAGCGCCTTGGTGAAGGACATCAGCGCCGCGTTGCCGGTCGAACCCGCGATGTAGCTCGCGTCCCAGTTCTCACCGGAATTGCCGATGATGTTGATGATGACGCCGTCCTTGCCCTTCATGCGAGGATAATAGAGACGCGACAGCGTGATGTAGCCGAACACCTTGAGATCGAAGCCGCGCCGCCAGGCGGCGTCGTCGAGGATTTCCAGCGAACCCGCCGGGATGTCGCCGGCATTGTTGATGAGGATGTCGATATCGCCGACTTCGGCAGCGAGCTTTTCCATCGCAGCCGTGCTCGACAGATCAAGCGCGTGGATCGTGATCTTCACGCCATGGCGCGCTTCGAGCTGCTTCTTGGCCTCGAGCATCGCCTCGCCATTGCGGGCGGCCAGATGCAGATGGCACCCCTCCCCGGCGAAGAGCTCGGCCACCGCAAGTCCAATTCCTTTCGACGCACCGGTGATCAGGGCGGTCTTGTTCGTCAGCTTCAGGTCCACTCCGGGTCTCCAGGATGCAAGCTAGATATACAAGGTCTAGCAATTTGCATACCAAGCGGCATCGGGCGTCATTCGAAGGCGGCGAGGAAGTCCAGGAGGTTGTCACCGAGCAGGTTGACGTGGTCCCGCATGGTGCTGTGGGCCCGCTCCGGATCGTGGGCCAGGATCGCCTGCATGATCGCTTCATGCTCGCGGACAGTATCTGCGATCCGGTTCGGCATGCGCGTCACCCGGCGGCGATAGGCGGCCACCTGGTTGCGCAGCTTGCGGGTCTGGTCGGCGAGGAAAGTGTTGCGCGAGGCCTCGTAGATCGCTTCGTGGAATTCCTGGTTGATGTCGTAGAAAACGTCGATGTCCCCGGTTTCGCCTGCCGCCACAAGCCGCTGGTGAATCTCGCCAATTTCAGCCCCCCAGGTCTGGGAGACACGTCTTGCGGCGAGCCTTGCACAAAGCCCCTCCAGCTCCGCCATGACCTGGAACATCTCGATCAGCGCCTGGGCCTTGATGCTGCGGACGGTCGCGCCCTGCCGACCGCGCAGCTCGACCAGATTGTTGGCGGCCATCAGGCGGAACGCCTCCCGCACCGGCGTACGCGAGACGCCGAAGCGCTGGGCGATCTCCTGCTCGTCGAGCCGGCTGCCCGGCTCCAGATGGCCGGCCGCGATCGCCCCTTCGAGCTTCTGGCGCAGGCTCTCCGCGAGCGTCATGCCGGGACTTGGCGCCAGGGAATCTTGCCCGTTTTTCACGCGCCTGCCTCCGACATGTGCACCAATATCCGCCATCATGTTTCTCCGACACCAAAACAAGTATACAAAATGGCACCCGTCTTCCAGCGAAACGGCTGATTTTCTTGCGGAGGCGCACGCGACTCCGACCTATTCGCTGTCGGCCTCGCAAGTCTTATGCCTGATTTGCCCGGAAATCGCACTGGCACACGAGTTGCTAAGAGATTTCGACGCGGCCCGCTTTCGTATGCGAATGGCCGCCGCCATTATACAAGGACATCCCGGTGCAGGCTGCCCGCCTCCCCAATCCCGGACCGGCCACCGGAGCTCCGCAGGCCCACCTTAAGCCTGAGTCGCTGCTCGAACTGCGCGCGATCAACAAGACCTTCGGCTCCGTCGCGGCGCTGTCGGGACTTGAGGCGAGCGTCGCCCCCGGCGAGTTCGTCACCGTCGTCGGGCCCAGCGGCTGCGGCAAGAGCACCCTCTTCAATATCGTCGCTGGCCTCGAAGAGCCTGATGCCGAGGGCATCCTGCGCTTCGAAGGGAAGAGCTGCCATGCCGCCGACCTGCTCGGCCGCGTCTCCTTCATGCCGCAGCGCGATTTGCTGTTTCCCTGGCGCAATGTGGTCGACAACGCCATCCTCGCGCTCGAGGTCGAGGGCATGCCGCGCGAACAGGCGCGCGCCAAGGCGCTGAAGATGCTGCCCGAGTTCGGGCTCGCCGGCTTCGAGAAGCAATATCCCAATCAATTGTCGGGCGGTATGCGCCAGCGCGTCGCCCTGATGCGCACCTTCCTGTTCGAGCGCGACCTGATGCTGCTGGACGAGCCATTCGGCGCGCTCGACGCGCTGACGCGGGCGATGATGCAGCGCTGGCTGCTCGATGTCTGGCAGAAATACCGTCGCACCATCCTCTTCATCACCCATGACGTCGACGAGGCGATCTTCCTCGGCGACCGCGTGCTGGTGATGACCGCGCGACCCGGCTCCGTGAAGCTCGAGCAGGTCGTCGATCTCCCGCGCCCGCGCAAGCCCGAGATCGTCACCTCCTCCGAATTCGTGCGCCTCAAGCGCACGCTGCTCGACGCGATCGAGGAGGAGAGCATGAAGTCGTTCCAATCCTCCATCGCGCAGGAGAAGCCGCAATGAATGCGATGTCAGCGAGAGAGCCCGCGCCGCGCGGGATCGATCCGGCCGAGTGGGACGCCCGCATCAAGCTTGCAGCCTGCTATCGCATGGTCGCCAAGCTCGGCATGGACGATCTGATCTACAACCACATCTCCGCGCGCGTGCCCGGCCATGACGATCAGTTCCTGATCAATCCGTATGGCCTGCTGTTCGACGAGATCACGGCGTCGAGCCTGGTGAAGATCGACACCAATGGCAACAAGCTCGATGACACGCCGCAAGCCGTGAATGTCGCGGCCTTCGTCATCCATGCGGCGATCCACACCTCGAACCACGACGCGGCCTGTGTGCTGCATACCCATTCCGATGCCAGCGTCGCGGTGTCCGGACAGGAGAAGGGCCTGCTGCCGCTCAGCCAGTTCGCGATGCGCTTCTACGACCGTCAAGTGTTCCACGATTACGAAGGCGTTGCCATCGACCTCGACGAGCAGGTCCGCCTGGTGCGTGATCTCGGCCCGCACAAGGTGATGCTGATGCGCAACCACGGCATCCTCACCGTCGGGAGGACGCCGGGCGAAGCCTTCATGCTGCTCTATTATTTCGAGCGCGCCGCACGGATCCAGCTCCAGATGCAGGCGGCGGCCGCAGCCGGCGCCAAGCTGGTGATGCCGCCGCATGAGGTCTGCGAAAAGGCCGCCCGTCAGTTCTGGGAATTGCAGGGCGACATCCTCGTGCCCGGCGAACGCGAATGGCCGGCACTGATGCGCCAGCTCGACCGCACCGATCCATCCTATCGCAATTGATTTTCACCGTCTGGAGTATGACCATGTTGAGCCGTCGCCATGCCTTCTCCGTCCTCTCCGCCATCGCACTGGCGACCGGCTCGCTCGTCACGGCCGCACCCGCCGCCGAGTTGCAGAAGGCGAGCCTGCGTCTGAAATGGCTGCCGCAGGCCCAGTTCGCCGGCTTCTACGTCGCGGCCGCCAAGGGCTACTACAAGGCCGAGGGCATCGACCTCACCATCAATCCCGGCGGGCCCAACCTGCTGACCGAAAACCTGGTTGCGACCGGCGCCGACACGTTCGGCTTGTCCGGCGGCACCGACAGCGTGTTCGCGGCGCGCGACAAGGGACTGCCGATCGTCTGCATCGGCGTGTCGCACCAGATCACCCCCTTCATCTTCGTCACCCGCAAGGACGGGCCGGTGAAGACGATCCAGGATTTCAAAGGCAAGACCGTCACCACCTGGTTCACCGGCGCCAACCATGTGCTGAACGGCATGCTGGCCAAGGAAGGCATCAAGCCGGATGAACTCAAGATCCAGCCGCAGCAGGTCTCGGTGACACCCTTCGTCGACGGCAACGTCGACGTGATCACGGCGACCTATTACAACGAGTTCTACACCATCCAGTCGCGCATGCCGAAGGACAGTCTGAAGACCTTCGTCGCCGAGGATTACGGCATCACCTTCCCGCGCGACACGCTGATCGTGGCCGAAACGACCGCCAAGGAGAAACTGGAGCTCGTCAAGGCGTTCCTGCGCGCGTCGCTGAAGGGCTGGAAGGATGCGTTCTCCGATCCTAAGGGCGCCGTCGACACCGTGATGGCCGCAGCCCCGACACTCGACCGCGCCCAGCAGGAATTCATGCTCACCGAGGTCAAGCGTCTGATGACCGCCGGCGCGGCGGCGAAGAACGGCGTGTTCTGGATCGACGCAGACGCGGTGAAGACCGCCCACGACTTCTTCCTGAAGTACGGCGTGATCTCCAAGCCCGTCGATCTCGCTGCGGCCTATGACGTGAGCTTCATCCAGAGCATCCCGGCGGCGGACCGGCTGCCGTGAGCAGCCCTGCGACGACATCGCTTGGTAGCGGCCGCGCGACTGCGCGGTCGATGGCAACGCCGGACTGGCTGCGCAAACTAATCCGGCTCCTGCTCGGCCTCGCCATTGCGGCAGTCGTCTGGGAAGGCGCGGTGCTGCTGTTCGGCATCCGGCCCTATTATCTGCCGCGCCTCAGCACCATCCTGATGGCGATGGCGGCGACGCCCCGCGCCTATATCGACGGCTTCCTGCGCACGCTGGCCGAGACGCTGATCGGCTTCGCCTCCGGCGGCGCGTTCGGCGTGCTCATGGGCGTCGTGTTCTTCCGCGTCCGCGCGCTGCGCGAGATGATCTTTCCGATCTTCGTGGTGTCGCAGACCATTCCAGTCATCGCTTTCGGCGCGCTGGTGGTGCTGTGGTTCGGCAACACGCTGCTCGCCAAGGCGATCATCGCGTTCTATCTGACCTTCTTCCCGGTGACGGTGAACACACTGCTCGGCCTGGAAACCGTCGATCCCAAGCAGGTCGACCTGATGCGCAGCTTCGGCGCCTCCAACCGCCAGCTCCTGCTCCGCTTGCAGCTTCCGACCGCACTGCCGCAGATCTTCGTGGCGCTGCGACTTGCCGCATCGCTGAGCCTCGTTGGTGCCATCGTCGGCGAATGGTTCGGCGACACCACCGGTCTCGGGGTGCTGCTGCTCCAGGCCATGTTCACCGAGAACGTCGTTGCGATCTGGGCCGCCCTGCTCGCTGCGGCCCTGCTCGGCACCGGCTTCTATGCGGTGGTCGCCGCGGTCGAGCGCCGGCTCGTGTTCTGGAACGCCGAGCAATGAGCCGCGCGCTAGCCTCCCCCTCGCTCGCCGTCCAGCGCGGCATTCTGGGCGCCGTCCTCCTGATCGGGTGCTGGGAAGGTGCGGCGCGCGGACTGCATCTGCCCGCTTATGTTCTTCCCGCGGTCAGTGACATCCTCGTCGGCCTATGGTCGAAACGTGCAACACTCATTGACGCCGCCGGCTACACCCTGCTTGAAGCACTGGTGGGCTACGGACTCGGCTGCCTGATCGGTATCGGGCTCGCCGTCGCCATCGCACTGGTGCCGGCGTTGCGGAGCGCGATCCTGCCGTTCGCCACCGCGATCAATTCGGTGCCCGTGGTCGGCTATTCGCCGCTGATCCTGCTCTGGTTCGGCATCGGTGTCAGCTCGAAGATCGTGATGGTGGCAATGGCGGTGAGCTTCACCGTCCTGCTCTCGATGCTGGCAGGACTCGACCGTGTCGATCGCCGCGCCGTCGATCTCATGAAGAGTTTTGGCGCCAGCCGCTTCGGCGTGCTGTGGCGCCTGCGGCTGCCGACCGCGCTGCCGCTACTGCTCGCCGGCATGCGCGTCTCCACTGTGCGCAGCGTGATCGTGGCGATCGTCACCGAAATGCTCGGCGCCCAGGGCGGTCTCGGCTGGGTGATCTACCAGGCCGTGCTTCAGATCGACTTCGTCCAGGTGTGGTCGGCGATCTTCGTCGCCTCCGCGGCGAGCCTCGCCTTCTTCGGCCTGATCGGTTTCATCGAACGCAAGATCCTGTTCTGGACGTGACGCCAGGAAACACACCATGAAACGACAGATGCATCTCGGCCTGTTCATCCTGGGCACCGGCAGCCATGTCGCAGGCTGGCGCTATCCCGGCGCGGTCGACAGCTTTCAGGACTTTGCCGCGATCCAGGAGATCGGCCGCACCGCCGAGCGCGGCAAGTTCGACCTAATCTTCATGGGCGACAATCTCTATGCCGATGCGGCCGCCCATCCCTCCTACACGCTGCGGCTGGAGCCGCTGACCATGCTGGCCGCGCTCGCAACCTCGACCAGCCATATCGGCCTCGGCGCCACTGTCTCCACCACTTACAGCGATCCGTTCTCGGTCGCGCGCGTCTTTGCCTCGCTCGATCACATCTCCAAGGGGCGCGCGGCGTGGAATGCGGTCACGACCGCCAATCCGGCCACGGCTGCGAATTTCGGCACCACCCATCCCGACCACGCCCGTCGCTACGAGATGGCCGGCGAATTCCTCGACGTGGTCAAAGGCCTGTGGGACGGCTGGGCGGATGATGCCATCGTCGCCGACCGTAGCACCGGCCTCTACATCGATCCGGCGAAGCTGCGCGCGATCGAACATGACGGCGCGTTCTTCAAGGTGAAGGGCCCACTCAATATCGGCCGCAGCCCGCAAGGCCGCCCCGTCGTGCTGCAAGCCGGCGGCTCCGAAGCCGGGCAAGCGCTCGCCGCGCGCACGTCCGATATTGTGTTCTCCGTGGTGCAGGACATCGACGAGGCCAAGGCCGGTTACACCTCGCTGAAGACGCGACTGCCGTCATTCGGCCGCAGACCTGAGCACGTCACGGTGCTGCCGGGCGTGATGCCCGTCGTCGGTCGCACCGACAAGGAGGCGTACGAGAAGCTCAACGTACTCCAGGGCTTTGTCAGCGGCAGCAACGCGCTCGCCATCCTGTCCGATCGCTTCGGCCGCGACATGTCGGCCTACGATCTCGACGGACCGATCCCGGACATCGCGCCATCGGATAGCTATCACAGCTTCGCCAGCGTCATGCTCGCCAAGGGCCGCCGCGAGAACATGACTCTGCGCGATCTCTATAATCTGACCGCCGCCGCCCGCGGCCATTGGGTGCTGTGCGGCTCGGCCGAGCGCATCGCCGACACACTTCAGCTCTGGTTCGAGGAGCACGCCGCCGACGGCTTCAACGTCATGCCGCCGTATTTCCACGAAGGCTTTGAGGATTTCGTCGAGCTCGTCGTGCCGATCTTGCAGGAGCGCGGCCTGTTCCGCACGGATTATGAGGGAACGACGTTGCGCGATCATCTCGGCCTCGCGCGACCGGCCAATCCGTTCTTCGCGGCCTAGAGCGCGCCGGCGATCCGAAGTGCCTGTTCGAGAACCCGTAACTCGTTTGGCGTTGCCGGCACCTGCGGAGGCCGTACCGCGTCGCATGAGAGACGCCCGAGCAATTTCAGGCAGGCCTTGAGCCGCACTGTCGCGCGCCCTCCCGGCGCATCGCGGTAGATCGCGACCGCAAGCGGATACAGCTTCTCGTGCGCGCCGCGCGCCCGCTCCCAATTGCCGGCCTCCGCCGCGTTCCAGAGGCTGACGACAAGCTCGGGCACGACGCAGGCAAGGCTGACCTGGCTGCCGGCCGAGCCGACGATATAGCTCGTCAGCAGATGCTCATCGCCGGAGCCGAGCACGACGAACTCCGGCCGCAGCTTGTGGATCAGCCTCAGATTCTGTTCGTAAGTCGCAACCTCCCAGCTGCCCTCCTTGATCGCAACGAAGCGAGGGTCGGCCACCAGCCGTTCCAGCAGCGGCGGCGCATAGGCCATGGCGCCCGCGCCGACGGGCGCCGCGTAGAGCATCAGCGGCACGGTGGTCGCATCTCGAATGCGCCGGTGATGCTCGATGACACAGTCGTCGGCGTGGCCAAGCGCCCAGCTATTGGGAGGAAAGACCAGGAGCGCGTCGGCACCGGCCTGCTCCAGTGTGGCCGCCTCCCGCGCGGCCTCCAGGCTCGACTCGTGATTGACCCCGGAGACGATTAAGCAATCCTTCGGAGCGTGCTCGCGTGCCAGCTCCACCACGCGCCGCTTTTCGGCCAGCGACAGCACGAAGTTTTCGCCGGCATGGCCGTTGACCAATAGCCCGTTGATGCCGGGCGCGGACGTGACCGAAGCGAGATGCGCCGCGAGCTTCACCTCGTCGATCGCAAAGTCAGGCGTCATCGGCACGATCGTGGCGGCATTAATGCCGCGCAGGCGGTCGCTGAATGTCCGCATCCCGGCTGACATCAGCTAGTGAATGATCTGGTCGAGGAACGTCATGGCCCGCTCCGACTTCGGATGCTTGAAGAACTCCTCCGGAGCAGCCTGCTCGACCACCTTCCCCTCGTTCATGAACACGATCCGGTCGGCGACCTCGCGGGCAAAGCCCATCTCATGGGTCACGCACAGCATGGTCATGCCCTCTTCCGCGAGCTTCTTCATGGTCTCCAGCACCTCCTTGACCATTTCGGGGTCGAGCGCCGAGGTCGGCTCGTCGAACAGCATGATCTTCGGCCGCATGCAAAGCGCGCGGGCGATGGCCACACGCTGCTGCTGGCCGCCCGAGAGCTGCCCGGGGAATTTTTCGGCCTGGTCCGGAATCCGGACCTTGGTGAGGAAATGCATGGCGAGGTCCTTCGCTTCCGCCTGCGACATGCTGCTCACGGTCATTGGCGCCAGGATACAGTTCTCCAGCACCGTCATGTGCGGAAACAAGTTGAAGCTCTGGAACACCATGCCGGTGTCGCGCCTGACCGCATCGATGTTCTTGCGCTGGTGGTCGAGCTCGATGCCGTTGACGTAGATCAGGCCTTCATCGTGCTTCTCGATATGGTTGATGCAGCGGATGAGCGTCGACTTTCCCGAGCCGGAGGGACCGCAGACCACGATCTTCTCGCCCTTGGCAACCTTGAGATCGACCTCGTTCAACGCGGTGAAGTCGCCATAGTGCTTATAGACGGCTTCCATGCGAACCGCAGGCACCTCGCGCAAATGTGGCTGCGCCATTGTGCCTTCGGCACCACTAGCCGTATTCATCGATATCTCGCTCATGCGCGAGCCTCCACGCTCGCTTGCGCAACCGGCGCCCTCGCCGCGACCCGCCTGGATTTCGCCGCGCTCGACCGACCAAAATGCTTCTCCAGCCGGCGCTGAACCGCATCCCAGACCGAGGTGAGGATCAGGTAATATGCCGTTGCGGCCGCATAGACTTCGAGAATCTGGAAGTGTTCCTGCATCAGCATGTCGCTGCGCCGCATCAGCTCCTCGACCGAGATCACCGACGCGAGCGAGGTTGCCTTCAGCAGTGAATTGATGGAGTTGCCGAGCGGCGGAATCATCAGCCGGAACGCCTGCGGCAAGGTCACACGGCGGAACGTGACCCAGGGCGACAGGCTGAGCGCCCAGGCGGCTTCGCGCTGCCCCGCCGATACGGCCATGAAGCCGCTGCGCACGATCTCGGCGAGATAGGCCGCCTCGTTGAGGATCAGGCCGACCAGCGCGCAGGTGATCACCGAGAACTTGATTCCCAACTGCGGCAAGCCGCTATAGATCACCACGAGCTGGATGAGCAGCGGCGTGCCACGGAAGAACCAGACGTAGAGCCGCGAGAAGCCCGACAGCACCGGGTTGGACGACATGCGCATCAACGCGATGCCCATGCCGAGAATTAATCCGCCTACGACGGCCGCCACTGTCAGTCCGATGGTGACGAGCACACCCTTCATCAGGAAGTAATTGAAGAAGTAGTTGACGGCGGCCGTCGGACTGAAATGGCTCATCGGCTCGTCTCCGTATCTCAGGCCGGACCGGGGCCGGCGATCGCAAGCGGCTGATCGGCCGGCATGCTGGTCAGGCCGAACTTGTCGAACAGCGCCTGGTAGCTGCCATCGGCACGCATCGCGTTCAGCGCCTTGACGATGGCATCCGCCACCGTCTTGTTGCGGAGGCCGAGCGTGGTACGCGCCGTGCCAAGACCGCTCAGCACTTCCTTGACGCGACCGCGGCCGACAAGATCGCGCGCCACGCTGTCGACGAGGAGTGCATTGTCGACTTGCCCCGCGAGCAGCGCGCTCACGACGTTGGTCGCTGTCGGGAACGTGCGCATCTCGATGGCAGGACCGCCCTTCGCTACGTTCGCATCGCTGAGCTTCTTGAGCCAATTCATCTGGTAGGTGCTGACCTCGACAGCCGACGTTTTTCCGATCAGGTCATTTTCGGTAGCAATTTTTATGCCGCTATCGGGCGCAACCACGACCGAAATGGCCTGAATGGCATACGGCACCATGTACATCAGCTTCGAGCGTTCCTCGGTCCAGAACATGCCGGTGTCGATGCCGTCGATGCGGCCCGCGTTCATGGCCGGGATCATCGCCGGAAAATCCATCCGGACGAGTTCGACCGGAAGACACAGCCGTTTGCCGAGCTCGGCGGCGAGTTCCACGTTGAGGCCCTGCAACTGGCCGTCCTTGTCGACGAACTGCTGCGGCGGATTGGTCGGGTTGATGGAGAGCTGCAACTTGCCGGGCGCAATCAGATTGTCGTCGGTGATCGCGGGCGTGCACGCGGCATGCGCCGCATGGGATGCAAGGACGAGTGCGGCAGCGGCACTCAAGCGAAGCAGTGTCGAGACCATGTATTACCTCCAGTAAGACGCCAATGATCGATGCAGTCCATTGCCCGGGAGTCTCCCTCGATGTTTCTTGGATGCGGCCGGCCGGATCTTGCGACACGACTGGCAGCATCGTCCTTGATCCACTCAGGCCGGTCCCGACATCGGCCTGAGCTGGATGCGCATGAAATTCATCACCAGCGATTCGAACGGACCGAATCCCTTCACCTCCAGAAACTCCGGCGTCTCGAACGCCCAGCGCCCTGCGACCTCGTACATGGCCGCGTATTTCGGCCCGTCGCCGATCGAGACGAAGCGCTTTGCGGAGAGCCAGCCGGGACAGGCGAGCAGATCGGGAAAATGCCTCTGCTCGTACCAGGCGTTGAACGCGGCTTCATGCTCGGGATCGATGTCGACCCGCACGATGTGGATGAAGGCTTCGTCGGCCATGGGTACGCCCCTCACGCCAGACGAATATCGCCGGTCGCGCGCGCCGCACCGACCGTCGTTGCAATTGCGTCGCACAGCGCAGGCAGGACCGGCAGCAGCGGCGGCCGCGGATCCGCGTTACGGATCAGGCCGAGAGCCTTGAGCCCGACCTTCATGCGCGTATGCATGTCCATGATCGGCGCGGGTCCATAGACCGCCCGGACGACCGGATAGAGCCGTTCGTTGACGGCGCGCATCGCCTTGAGATCGTCGGCGAGCGAGGCCTGCCACAGCGCGACGAACAGATCCGGCGCGAGACTGACGAGACCCGAGAGAATGCCGTCGCCGCCAACGGCCAGCTGCGGCAGGAACCAGTTGAAGTTCGACGGCAGGATCGCGACGGAAGGATCGGCCTGCTTCACCGCCCGACGGTTCTCGTCATAGGCCAGCATGGTGTCGCTACCTTCCTTGATCGCGATGACGCGATCGAGGGCCGCAATCTTCGCCAGCGTCTCCGGTGAAAAGCCAAATCCGGACGCCAGCGGATACTGGAAGATCGACACGGGAATCCCGATGGCAGAGCTGACCGCCTGCACGAAGGCCACTGGCGCGCGCGAGGTCACCGATGCGCCGCCGCCGAGCGGCGCGGGCGGGAACAACACCGCGCAATCGGCGCCGGCTGCTTCCGCGAGCTGCGCCTGATGAATCGCTTCCGCGGTGGAATGCGCGATGATGCCTGAAAGCAACGGTTTGCCGCCGATTTGCCGCCGCGTCCGTTCGATCACGGCCTGACGTTCGTCATCCGAGAGCGACCCACCCTCGCCGGCATGTCCGTTGACGAACACCGCGGCGATCCCGTCCGGGCGCGCGCAATAATCGAGCACGCGGGCATAGCCGTCCCAGTCGATCGAACTGTCGTCCTTGAAGGGCAGCACGGTCGCGACCGTGACGCCGCGCAAGTCAGGTTTTTTCATCGGCTTGCTCATGACGGTTTGCGCCGAGGAAATTTGAGGCTCGCCCGCGCCTTCAGCACTTCGAGGCCGCCCTCGTTGCGGGCGCTTCCCTCCCAGATGATGGTGCGGGTCTCGTCGTGCTGTTCGGCGATCCAGACGTCGAAGGTCAGCGTGTCGCCATAGAACACTGGCCCGGTGAACCAGAAGCGGTCCTCCACTGAGACGCCGATCGTGCCGACCAACTCGCTGGTGAGGATGCTGGTGCAGAGGCCCGCGACCATGATCCCCGGCGCCAGCCTGCGGCCGAAGCGCGTCGCGCCGGCATAGACCTCGTCGACGTGGACGGGGCCGAAATCGCCGGTCGCGGCAATGTAGAGCGCGCCATCCGCCTCGGTGATGGTCTTGCTCAGGCTGACCCTGTCATTCACCCTCAGATCGTCGAAGGACTTTGGCTCGTACATGGCTCAGCCCTTCGCGAAGGGAACCAGCGTCGCGGTGCCGTCCACCGCGGTGACGCCTGATGGTGACAGTGTGCAGGTGACCCGGCAGACCGCGTCATCGCCGGCAACCGAGACGATTTCGGCCCTCGCCTCGACGGAATCGCCGACGATGACAGGCGCGGCAAAATTCAGCGCGATGCTGCCGATCCGTCGCGTCGGTCCGCCGAGCTGGCTGAGGCAGGTGGTGGCAAGGCCGCCGACCGCGAGTTCGAAGGCGACCATGTTGGAGGCGCCGGCCTTTTTGGCACGGACGGCATCGACATAGAGACCGCCGAGATTGCCGCTGATGCCGGTGAACATCGCCTGCTCGGCGACCGTCATGGTCTTGCGGAAGGAAAAGACGGCGCCGGGATTGAGAGGAGTATGAGACATCGGTCGTTCCCTAGAGCCGCAAGCCGTTCTTGATGGTGCTGCGCGCAACCAGCATGCGGTGGATTTCGGAGGTGCCGTCATAGATGCGGGTGACGCGGGCGTCGCGATACATGCGCTCCAGCGGCAGGTCCTTACTGAAACCCATGCCGCCGAACACCTGGATGGCGCGGTCGACGACGCGGCCCTGCATTTCGGAGGCCGCGACCTTGATCATCGAGACCTTGTCGCGCGCATCCCGCCCCTGATCGATGTCCCAGGCGGCGTTCGTCACCATCATCTTGACGCCGAAGATCTCGGTGGCGGAATCGGCAATCAGCTTCTGCACCATCTGGAAGTCGCCGATCAGCTGACCGAACTGGCGCCGCTCTCCGGCGTGCTTGCGCATCATCTCGAGCGCACGCTGCGCCATGCCGACGGCGCGGGCGCCGATATGGGCGAGGCGGATCTGGAGCACGCTCTGCATGATCAGCTTGAAGCCGCCGCCGACCTCACCGAGCACGGCCGCCTTCGGAATGCGGCAATCCTCGAAGCTCAGCTCGGCATGGCCGTAGCCACGATGGCCCATCATCGGCTGGGTGCGCGCGACCTTGAAGCCGGGCGTGCCGCGATCGACCAGGAACAGCGTGATGCCGCCGCGCGCGCGCTTCTCCTTGTCGGTCAGCGCCATCAGGATCACGTAGTCGGCGATGTCGCCGTCGCTGATGAAATGCTTGGTGCCGTTGAGCACCCAATTGTCGCCATCGAGATGAGCCGTCGTGCTGATCGACGCCGCGTCGGAACCGGCGTCCGGCTCGGTGATCGCCATGGCGCAGATCTTGTCGCCTTTCACCGTCGGCAGCAGATAGCGCTCGACCTGATCGCCCTTGCAAGCCATCAGCATCGGATAGACCTGGCCGAACACGCGGCGGATCAGCGCATCGGAGGTCTTGCCGAATTCTTCCTCGACGAGGCAATGCTCGGTGCACGACAGCCCGCCGCCGCCGACGTCGGCCGGCATGTTCATCGCGTAGAGGCCGAGCTTCTGTGCCTTGGCCTTGGTCACTGCCAGGGCATCGGCCGGCACCGTGGCCGTCCGCTCCACCTCGTCTTCGAGCGGCTGCACCTCTGTCTCAACGAAGCGGCGGACAGTGTCGACCAGGAGATGCGTCTCCTCAGGGATTGAGAAGTCGATCATTGCGCAACTCCCACCGCCTTGCCGGCAACCATGGCGTCAATGTCGGCAGCGCCGTAGCCTATCTCGCCGAGCACCTCGCGGGTCTGCGCACCCAACCGCTGCGGCACCAGCCGCACTTCCGGTGTCTGGCCGTCATAGCGGGCGGGATGCGCGACCATCCGGATTTGCGCGCCCCCGGCACTCTCGGCGCTCTTGAACACGCCGAGATGCTTCAACTGGGGTCGGCTTCGAGGTCGCGATAGTCCTGCACTGGCGCGTGCCAGATCCGCGCCGCTTCGAGCGAGGGCAACCATTCCGCCGTCGACTTCTGCTTCAGACGCGATGTGACGATCCGCGTGATTTCCTCACGCTTCGAAAAACTGTCGGCCTCGTCAAATTCCTTCAACTCTTCACAGTCGAGCCCTGCCGCGAGCGCTTTGGGCGCTGCCATGGAGATCGCGAGATGGCCATCGGCCGTCGCGTGAATGCCGTAGGGCCCGGGACTGAACCAGGCGGCGATGCCAGCCGGACCGCGCGGCGTCGGCGACGGAGCGCCGTTCAGCCATGCCGTCAGCGGCTCAACTTGGAGATCGAGGGCGGCCTGATAGAGGTTGACCTCGACGAGTTGTCCTTTGCCAGTCTTCGTTCTTGCGAACAGCGCCGCGAGAATGCTCATGGCATAGAGCGAAGCCGCATGCTGATCGACGATCACTGCGCCGACAGCGGTCGGCTCGCCATCGGCGCGCCCGGTCCGCATCGCAAGGCCCGACAGCGCCTGGAGCAGGAGATCCTGTCCCGGACGATCCCTGTACGGCCCATCCGATCCAAAGCCGCTCGCGACCGCATAGATCAGACCTGGATTGATCGCCTTGAGCACGTCGTAGCCGAGACCGAGCTTGGCCATGGTGCCCGGACGGAAATTCTCCATCACCACATCCGCGTTCGCGACCAGCTTCTTCACCGCCGCGATGCCGTCGGGATGCTTGAGATCGACGGCGAGACTGCGCTTGTTGCGCCCGGTCGCCAGATGATTGACGCTGTCGCCGGCGACGAAATGATTGGCCACCGCCCAGTTGCGCTGAAACGCGCCCTCGATCGGCTCGACTGCGATGACGTCGGCGCCGAGATCGGCGAGCGTCTGCGCAGCCAGCGGGCCCGCGAGGTAGTGATTGAAGCTGAGGATCTTGACGCCGTCGAGCAGGTTCATTCGGTCACACCCAATTCAAGCAGCCGCAACTGGCGCACCGCGCCACGCCAGATCGAACGTCTTGACCAGGACGTGCGCGGCCGCATCCTGCGCAGCCGGCAGCGGCAGCCGCGGCGGACGCGGACCGCCGACCGAAAAACCCATATGGCCGAGCATTGCCTTGCTGCCGGCGACATAGGCCTGGCCGCCGACGAATTCGATCACCGGCAGATATCTGAGATAGAGCTCGCGCGCCTCCTTGATCGCCCCCTCATCGGCGACGAGAGTGAAGATGCGCGCCATCTCCGACGGCACGACGTTGGAGGCGACAGCGACCCAGCCCTGCGCTCCTTCGACAAAGGATTCGAAGCCGAGGATGCCGCCGAACACGGTCATCCTGTCGCCGCAGAGCCGGATGATGTCGCGCACCCGCGTCACCTCCAGCGTCGACTCCTTGATATAGAGACAGTTGTCGATGTCGGCGATGCGCGCCACCAGCGGTGGTTTGAGATCGACGTTCGCGGTCGCCGGATTGTTGTAGACCATGATCGGCAGCGAGATCGCGTCGGCCACCTTCCTGTAGTGATGCACGAGCTCATCGTCGGTCGGGGTCGAATAGAAGGGCGGAATGATCATCACGCCGTCAGCGCCCAGTTTTTCGGCACGGCGACTGAGACGCACCACCTCGCGCGTGTCCTCCGCGCCGGTCCCGATCAGCACGGGCACCCGTCCCGCGGCCTGTGTGATGACGACCTCCGCCACCAACGCCTTCTCGTCATCATCGAGCGACAGGAATTCGCCGGTCGAGCCGAGCGGGATCAATCCATGAATACCTTCCGCGATCTGCCAGTCCACGAACGCGCGCAGCGCCGCGACATCGACATCACCGGACAGCGTGAACGGGGTGACCATGACGGTGTAGGTGCCGCGAAACGACTTCATTAGAGAACTGCCGGGTGATCGGGTGAATTCAGGGACGGGCGGCAAATTGCTGAATCTCCGAAGTATTCATGCAAACGATTGCGTAACTGGCTCTGCATTGGGCAACACCATCCATTTTTTGAGCTTGATCCGCGTAGAATTAGCTCATAGCGTTTTGCAATCGTTTGCAGTCTATCGGCAGGTTGGATGAGCGTCACGCTCAAAGATGTGGCACAGGCGGCCCGCGTTTCGATCAGCACCGCTTCCCGTGCGCTGACCGGAACGGGCCTGACCAGCGAGCGCACGCAGCAGCGCCTGACGCGCATCGCGCGTGAGCTCGGCTACCGGCCGAACCCAATCGCGCGCGGACTGAAGACCGGACAATCGCGGCTTGTCGCGCTTCTCGTGCACAACCTCACCAACGCCTCGTTCCAGGTGATGGCCGAAGTGGTGCAGGCGCGGCTGAAGGCACTGGGTTATCAGATGCTTCTATGCATCGGCGGCGACG
Organism: Bradyrhizobium sp. MI1.11; assembly: GCF_055811255.1. NCBI lineage: Bacteria > Pseudomonadati > Pseudomonadota > Alphaproteobacteria > Hyphomicrobiales > Nitrobacteraceae > Bradyrhizobium > Bradyrhizobium sp. MI1.11. Next base: position 27,381 of record NZ_JBVVPM010000008.1, on the reverse strand, counting down.
ATCCCAAGCAGGAGAGCGACACCCTCACCACGCTGGTTGATCATCGCATCGACGGGTTGATCGTAGTGCCCACCGGCAAGAACGGCCCGCAGCTCAAGGCGCTGGCGAAGGACGTCCCGATCGTCTGCCTGGTGCGTCGCGATGACGCAACCGACCTCGAGACCGTGCTCGCCGACGACCCCCAAGGTGCCTATCTCGGCACACGCCACCTGATCGAGCTCGGGCACAGGCGCATCGGGCTGATCGTCGGCCGCCAGGACACCACCTCCGGCCGAGAGCGCCTGTCCGGTTATGTCCGCGCGTTGCGCGAGGCAGATATCGCCAAGGATGACACATTGATTCATGCCGGCCATTTCGAACCCGAGACCGGCGCAACCGGCGCGCGCAAGCTGCTCGACCTCTCCCGCCCGCCCAGCGCGATCTTCGTCGCCAACCACGAGGCAACGCTCGGCGTGCTGCGCGTCACCGCGGAGCGGAACATCGCTATTCCCGACGATCTCTCGCTGCTCTGCTACGAGGACATGCCCTGGTTCGAATGGCATCGACCGGCCATCAGCATCGTCGACAACGGCGCGCGCGATCTCGCCAATCTCGCCGTCGACCGGCTGCTGCAGCGCATGGATGCCAAGGGGAATGGCAATGACGGCGTTCGCGAATATCGCGTCGGCGCCCGGCTGATCAAGCGCGACTCCTGCCGCCAGATCGACTCTGCGAGCAAGCCCAAGCCGTCCATCCCCAAATCCAAATCGTCTGCGGCCAAATTGCCCGCCGCGAAGCCCGCGAAGGTCTGATCGATGCCCTATGTCGAAGTGCTCGCCCCGCCAGTTCCGTCCCAGCGCAAGGCCGCGCTGGCGAGGTCCGTGACCGACGGCCTGATGTCGGCGTTCGGCGTGACGGCTGACACGGTCACGCTCTATTTCCTTCCCATTGCGCCCGACAACTACGCGCATGCCGGCACATTCGGCGCGCAGCACACCGGCCAGCGCATCCTGCTCAAGGTGCACGCGTTCCGGCGCAGCGAGGCCGAGCGCCGCGCCGCCGCCATCGCCCTGACCCGCGGCGTGTGCAACGCCTATGGCGTGCCGGGCGACGATGTCGCGGTCTATTTCCTCGATCGCGACAAGAGCGAGGTCTCCCACGATTCCAAGCTCGCCAGCGACTGACCGGAGCTCGCCATGAACCGCTTTTACACAGAGGATCAGAAGGCTCTCCGTGACACCGCGCGCCGCTTCGCGGAAGCCGAGATTTTGCCGCGCGCCGCCGCGATCGACCGCGAAGATCGCTTTGACCGCACGCTCTACAAGGGCATGGCAGATCTCGGCCTGTTCGGCATCTGCCTGCGCGAAGGCGCTGGCGGCGCCGGCCTCGATGCGGTCGCCGCCTGCATCGCGATGGAGGAGCTGGCGCGCTGCTCCGGCGCGGTCGCCAATGCCTTCGCCATTCCCGTCGAAGCCGTGCTGTTCTTCGACCATCATGGCACCGATGCGCACAAGGCGCTGATCCCCAAAATTCTCAGCGGTGACATCATTCCCGCCACCGCCGTCTCCGAGCCCGACCACGGCTCCGATGTCGCGGGCATCCGCACCAACGCGGTGCGCGAGGGCAACGGCTGGCGGCTCAACGGCACCAAGGCCTGGGTCACGCTCGGCGGCGTCGCCGATCGGATCATGGTGTTCGCGCGCACCGGCGCAGATGCAGGCCACCGTTCCATCTCGTGCCTGCTGGTCGATGGCGCCCTGCCCGGCATCGCCCGCGGCAAGAACGAAGAGCTGCTCGGCATGCACGGCCTCGACGACTGCCAGATCACCTTCTCGGACGTGCAGCTGCCGGCCGACAGCGTGATGGGACCGGAGAACCAGGCCTTCAAGATGGCCATGAGCAATTTCAACTTCAGCCGGCTGATGATGGCCTCGATGGCGCTCGGCATGGCGCAGGCAGCCTTCGAGGACGCCACCGCCTATGCAAAGGACCGCAAGCAGTTCGGCCAGGCCATCATCGGCTTCCAGGCCGTGCAGTTCATGCTCGCGGACATGTCCACCGACATCGCGGCTGCGCGCCTGCTGATCCACCACGCCGCGCGCCTGCATGATGCCGGCGAGCCGATCGCCAAGGAGGCGGCACAGGCAAAACTGTTCACGACCGACATGGCGATGAAACACGTCTCCAACGCGCTCCAGATCCATGGCGGCAACGGCTATTCGCGCGAGTATCGCATCGAGCGGCTGTTCCGCGACGTGCGCCTCGCCCAGATCTACGAAGGCACCAACCAGATCCAGCGGCTCATCATTGCCCGCCAGGTCGAGAAGGAGGCTGCGTGATGCGGAGCGCGCGCGCATGCTGAGCATCATCACCGCGGCAGAGGCCGCAGGCCTGATCCGCGATACTGATACGCTGATCGTCGGTGGCAATGGCGGCACCGGCGCTGCCGAGGCCATCCTCGACGCGCTGGAGCAGCGCTTCATCAGTGGCCAGGGCCCGCACAATCTGACGCTGATCAACATCACCGGCGTCGGTGCCGTGACCGAGAAGGGCCTCTGTCATCTCGCCCATGAGGGCCTGATCGCGCGCGTGATCGGCGGCAATTTCGGCCTTCAAGTGCCGTTCATGCGGCTCGTCCGCGACGAGCTGATTGACGCCTACAACTTCCCGCAGGGGGTGATGAGCCAGCTCTGCCGCGCCATGGCGGCGAAGCATCCCGGCGTGCTCACCCATGTCGGCCTCAACACCTACATGGACCCGCGCCAGGACGGCGGCCGCATGAACAAGCGCACCACCGCGCCGCTGGTCGATTTGCTCGAGCTGCACGGCCAGTCGTGGCTGCTCTACCGCGTCCCCGCCCCGCCCGATGTCGCCATCATCCGCGGCACCTCCGCCGATGAAGACGGCTACATCAGCATGGAGCACGAAGGCACCACGCGCGAAGACCTGTCGATCGCGCAAGCCGTGCACAATGCCGGCGGCACCGTGATCTGCCAGGTGAAGCGGATCGTGAAGCGCGGCTCGATCCATCCGCAGATGGTGAAGATCCCCGGCTTCCTGATCGACCACGTCGTGCTCGAGCCCGATCAGATGCAAACCTACGGCACCGTCTATGATCCGGCGCGCTGCGGCGAGACGCGTGTGCCCGAGGCGATGATCACGCCAGATCCGCTGACCGAGCGGCGCGTGATCGCCCGCCGCGCCGCCTTCGAGCTGCGCCCGCGCGACGTCGTCAATCTCGGCGTCGGCATCTCCGCGATGATCCCGAATGTCGCGGCCGAGGAAGGCATCTCCGACCTGATCACGCTGACGGTGGAATCCGGCGTGGTCGGCGGCGTGCCCGGCCATGCCCGCGAGTTCGGCACCGCGATCAATCCGCGCGTCATTCTCGACCAGGCCTATCAGTTCGACTTCTATGACGGCGGCGGGCTATCCTGCGCCTTCCTCTCCTTCGCGGAGGTGGACGAAGCCGGCAACGTCAACGTCACCCGCTTCGGCGATCGCCGCGACGGTTCCGGCGGCTTCATCGACATCACGCAGAACGCCAAGCGGTTGATTTTCAGCGGCACCATGACGGGCGGCAAGTTCGACATCGGCGTCGAGAACGGCCGCCTCGCGATCCGGCGCGACGGCGCATTTCGGAAGTTCGTAGACCAGGTTGGCCAGATCAGCTTCAGCGCCTCGCTCGCCGCACAACGCGGCCAGCATGTCAGCTACATCACCGAGCGCGCCGTGTTCGAGCTGGAGAACGGCAGCGTGACGCTGACCGAAATCGCGCCGGGTGTTCGGCTCGAGGAGGACATTCTCGCCCATATGGGCTTCAGGCCTAGCATCAGCCCGCAACTGAAGGACATGGATGCGCGCATCTTCCGGTCCGGCCCGATGGGGATCGCGCAGAGCTTCAAGGCGTTGCCGGCGCGGCCGCGCAGGGTCGCCTGAGGGATCCAGATGGACACAAGCGCTCCCATCAATCTCCGTTACGAGGACATCGCGCTCGGCGCGGAGTTCGAGACCGCCGTGCACTCGGTGACGGAGGCCGATATCGCAACCTTTGCCGACGTCACGCGGGACCATCATCCGCTTCATCTCGATGGTGCCTACGCGCGCTCCCGCGGCTTTCCCGCCGTGATCGGCCACGGCCTGTTCGGCCTGTCGCTGATGGAAGGGCTGAAGTCGGAGCTGAAGTTGTATGAGGAGACTTCAGTGGCGTCACTCGGCTGGGACGAGGTGAAGTTCAAAGGCCCCATCGTCGCCGGCGACACCTTGCGCGTGCGCTTCCGCTTCGTCGAGAAGCGACCAACCAGGAATCCGGAGCGCGGCATCGTCGTCGAGACGCTCGACCTCCTCAACCAGCGCGACGAGGTGGTGACGGCCGCACGTCACATCTCGCTGATCCTGACCCGGCAAGCCGACGCGACGGCGGCCAGGTGACAACGAAGAAGACGTCGGACCGGAGAACGGCTCCTCTGCCACCCACGATTTGATTGGAGTATTCAGATGCGATTTCCCAAGACCTTCTCCGCCCTCGCTTTGCTGGTCGGCCTTGCGCAGGCGGCCAGCGCCCAGACCTGTACGCCAAAGGTGCCAGCATCGAGCCTGATCGAGGCGCAGAAATGGCAGATGTCGATCAACCCGACGCTGCCGCCGCAGCAATTCGTTGACGACAAGGGTGAGTTGCAAGGCCTCAATGTCGAGCTCGCCCGCGAGATCGCCAAGCGCATCTGCGTCGAGGCGGTGTTCCTGCGCATGGACTTCCCACCGATGATCCCGGCGCTGCGCTCCGGTCGCTTCGATGCCATCAACACCGGCCTGTTCTGGACCGAGGAGCGCTCGAAGATGCTCTACCTCGTGCCTTACGCGCAGCAGGCGATCAGCATCTACACCGACCCCTCCTCCAGCCTGAAGCTGGAGAAATTCGAGGATCTCGCCGGCCGCGTGGTGGGCGTGGAATCGGCGACCTACACCGAGCGCAAGGCGCGCGAGTTCAACACCGAGATGGTCGCCAAGGGTCTCAAGCCGATCGAGCTGCGCACCTTCACCACCGTCACCGCGACCTCGGCGGCGCTGCGCGCCGGCCAGCTCGAGGCCGCGCTCAACATCAACGAGACCGCCAACGCGCTGGAGCAGAAGGGCATCGCCAAGATTTGGGTCCGCGACATCGCCGGCACCGACATCACCTTCGCCTTCCGCGACAAGCTGCTCGCACAAGCCTTCGCCGACGCGCTGACCGCAGCCCGCGCCGACGGTACCTATGACAAGCTGTTCGACAAGTTCGGCATGACCAAGCTGAAGGCCACGACGTTCGCCATTCGCGGCGACGGGCCGACGAACTGAGGAACGGGCGCGCCTGCCACATTCACCGCCGTCATCCCCGCGCAACCGCGAAGCGGTTGTCGCTGGAGGTGCGAGCCTTGCAATGCAACAGCATCGCAAGGTGAAGCCTCGAAGGATGAGCTACGGGCGCTCGCAGCTCATCCTTCAAGGCGCGCAAGAGCGCGCACCTCAGGATGACGATTTAGCTTGTGGCATCACACACCAGGCTCGACTTGCCGCGGCTCAGTACCTCGCCCGCGCCCTTGTCGCCGACGATCTTGCCTTGCTCGTACACCACCCGGCCCCGCGCGATGGTGGTGACGGGCCAGCCGGTGACGTCAAAGCCCTCCCACGGCGTATAGTCGGCGCCGTGATGCAGGTCGGCCTGTTGAATTGGCTTCTTCAGCTTCGGGTCCCACAGCACGATGTCGGCATCGAAGCCGACGCCGATCGAGCCCTTACGCGGATAAAGGCCATAAATCCGTGCATGATTGGTCGCGGTCAGCTCGACGAATTTTTGCAAGCTGATCCGCCCCTTCGACACGCCCTCCGAGAACAGAATCGGCAGCCGCGTCTCGACACCCGGAATGCCGTTCGGCACCCATCGGAACGAGGTGCGGGAATTCGGCGTGAGTTTGCCCTTGGGATCGTCGTAACGGAACGGACAATGGTCGGACGAAAAGGTTTGGAACACGCCCGTCGTAATGCCTTCCCAGATTGCCTGTTGGCTCTCGGCATCCCGCGGCGGCGGCGAGCAGACATACTTTGCGCCTGTGATGTCCATGTTCAGGCCCTTCATGTCGTCGGCCGTCAGCGTGATGTATTGCGGGCAGGTCTCGGCATGAACAGGCAATCCGCGCTGCTGGGCCCAGCGCACCTGCTCCATCGCCTCGCGCCCGGAGACATGCACGATCATGATAGGAACGCCGATCACCTCGGCATGACTGATGGCGCGATGCGTGGCTTCGCGCTCGACCGCCTGTGGCCGCGACACGCCGTGATAATAGGGCGCGATATGGCCCTCCCGTTCCAGCCTGTTGGTCAGGAAGCGGATGGCGTCGTAGCCTTCGCAATGGACCATCACCAGCGCTTCCTCGCGGCGCGCGACCTCGAAGACCTCGAGCAGCTGCTGGTCGCTGAGCACGAGGTCATCATAGGTCATGAACACCTTGAACGAGGTGTAGCCGTCCTTGACCAGGGCCGGCAGCTCCTGCCCGAGCACGACCGAGGTCGGATCTGAGATGATGAGGTGGAACGCGGTGTCGATATAGCATTCGCCCTCGGCAAGCTTGCGGTAGTTCTCGACGCAGGTCCGCAACGAGGTGCCCTTCTCCTGCAGCGCGAAGGGCAGCACCATGGTGTTGCCGCCGGCGGCTGCCGAACGCGTGGCCGAGGCGAAGTCGTCGGCCATCACCACGTCGGGACCGGAGGCCTGCGCGATGTGGACATGGCTATCGATCCCGCCCGGCAGCGCCAGCAGCCCGGTCGCGTCGATCTCGCGGGCAGCACCCTCGATATGATCAGCAATGCTGACGATGCGGCCGTCGCGAATGCCGATATCGGCGCGAAACTCGTCGCTAGCCGTCACGATGGTGCCGCCGCGAATGGCGAGGTCGAGCTGCGTCACAGGAGTCTCCGTCACTTGATGACCGCCGATGTCTGGAAGATCCGGCCCCAATCGGCAAGAGCTCCGATGTCGCCGCCCGCGAGCTCCAGGGTTCGCCACAGCGTGACCGCGACCGAATCGAGCACCGCGACATTCAATTCCCGTTCGACCGAGGCCGCCAGCGCGGCGCCGCCGAGGTTGGTGCAGAGGATGACGATCGCATCGGCGCCTTCCGCCGCCACGGCACGGATCATGTCCGCAATCGTCGCAGGCGCCACCTCGCCGAAAGAGAAATTGTCGCGCAGTCCGAGGTGCCGCTCCGCGTGCGGGGCGATCCCCTCCTCGGCCCAGACGTCACCGATCCGCCGCTGCACGTCGTCGGTATAGGGCGATACGAGACCAACGCGCTTGGCGCCGAGCGCACGGGCGGCATCGATGCAGGCAAGCGTCGACGTTGTCGCGGGCACGCCGGTGCGCGCCGTGATTGCCTCGCAAAGGCTCCGGTCTCGGCTGATGCCGAGCCAGCTTGCGGACGTGCCGTTCCAGGCGATGGCATCGACCTTCGCATCGGCCAGCAGATCCGCCGCCGGCAGCATCACCGAGGCGTCGAACTGGTTCAGCGCGGCGGCGTCCAGCGCAATCTCGGTGACGCGGAAGCGTGAGAAATGCGCGCTGACACCATCAATCCCATGCAGCATGGCGCTGGTGACGGGCTCGAGGACCGAATTGGAGGATGGCGTGATCATGCCGAGACGCTTGCGCATGATCCTACTCTACGACGCCTGCGCAAGGCGCGTCGACTCCTCGCGGATCAGGGAGAGTATGCGGCGCTTGGCGTCGTTGAATTCGGGGCCGGTGATGTCGCGCGGGCGCGGCAGGTCGAAATTAACGGCCTCGCGGATCCGGCCAGGCCGCTTGGTCATCACCACGATCTTGTTGCCGAGCACCAGCGCCTCGTCGACGCTGTGGGTCACGAACACGATTGTGCAGCGGCGCTGCTGCCAGATCGAGACCAGTTCCTCCTGCATTTCGAGCTTGGACTGGGCGTCCAACGCGGCGAACGGCTCGTCCATCAGGATGACGCCGGGATTCATCAGCAGCGCCCGCGCGATGCCGACCCGCTGGTTCATGCCGCCGGACAACTCGGAGGGATGGTGGTGCTCGAAGCCGCGCAGGCCGACGAGATCGATGAACTCCATGGCGCGATGATGCCGCTCGGCCTTGCCGACACCCTTGAGCTTGAGGTGAAAGGCGATGTTGTCGATCGCCGTCAGCCATGGCATTAGGGTCGGCTGCTGAAAAACCACGCCGCGGTCCGAGCCGGGCTGTTCCACCTGCTTGCCGCCAACCAGCGTGCGCCCGGAAGTCGCCTGCTCGAAGCCGGCGATGATGTTGAGCAAGGTCGACTTGCCGCAGCCGGACGGGCCGAGCAGGCAGACGAAATCATTGGCCTCGATGTCGAGATTGATGTTGTCGAGCGTCAAGAGGTCGCGGCCGCGCCGCTTGTCGGAAAACACCTTGACGATGTTGCGAAGCTCGATCGCCGCCATCAGCCCGCCCTGCCCTGCACGGTGGTTGTCGCCTGCCAGCGCAGCGTGTGCGCCATGATCGCCTTGAGGCCAAGATCGGAGAGATAGCCGAGCAGCCCGATCGAGATCATCGCGGCGAGCACGATGTCGTAGCGCAGGAAATAATAGGAATCCCACAAGACGTAGCCGAGGCCACTCTTCACCGCGACCATCTCGGCCGTGACCGTCAGCATCCAGGCCGATCCGACCGCGATGCGCAGGCCGGCGAAGATCGAGGGCAACACCGCCGGCAGCACGATGTCGGTCAGCATCTGCCGCTGGCTCGCCCCATCATGGCGCCGGCTCGCACCAGATTGTGGTCCACCGTCTTCACGCCATGGATGCTGTTCATCAGCACGGGAAAGAAGGCGCCGAGAAAGACCAGGAAGATCGCCGGCTTGTCGGCAATTCCGAACCAGATGATCGCGAGCGGAATCCAGGACACCGGCGGAATCGGCCGCAGCATCTGGAGCGTGGGCTCCAGCGTCTTCTCGAACAGGCGCGACCAGCCGATGGCGACGCCGCCGAGGATTCCCAACATGCTTGCCAACGCAAAGCCAGCGAAGACGCGCAAGGCACTGGCGAGCGCATCGCGCAGCCAGTGCCCGGAATAGGTCTGAGTGGTCTCGTCGAAGCCGAACACCCAGTCGCCGAGCGCATGCAGCACCGCGCTCGGCGCCGGCAGCAGCGCCGGCGGCAGAACACCGCTGCGGGCAAACACTTCCCAACCTGCGATCAGCAACGCGGGGACGACGACGCGTTCGAGCCCCTGCAACGCCCGCGTCAGCCGGAACGCCGGCTTGGCAGGAGCAGCATCAATAACCGAGGTCATTCTTGGGTTTTCCCGTGGCCTGCTCCAGGAACGAATAGTCCATGTTCCTCTCCGCTTCCGCGGTGACGTCCTTCGAAATGTATTTGAGGTCGCGCATCATCGCGGCGATCGCGAGCGTCTGCGAGCGATGGATGGCGGGATCTGGCGAGGCATTCTTCAGCGCCTCGGTCGCCACATTCTTGTCGAGGCCGGTGAGCTTGTTGATGACGTCGATCCACAGCGCCTTGTCGGCGATCAGCTTGTTGTCGAGCTCGACCACCGCGGTGACGACGCCCTGCACGCCGGCGCGCTGGCTCGCGATCACGTCCGAACGGGTGACGATGAGGTTGGTCAGATTTCCTGCGGCCTGGTCGTAGGGCAGCACGAAGTGCGTGCCAGCTCCGGCCAGCCTGATCTGCGAGGCGAACGGCTCGACCGAGCAGATCATGTCGACCTCGCCGCGCTGGAGCGCCGCGAGATGATCGGACGGATTGGGAATGTTGATGAACTGGATATCCTTGTTGGGATCGACGCCCTGCTTGAGGAACGCGCCGCGCATATGAATGTCCTGCGCGTTGCCACGGGAGGCCGCGACCTTCAGCGGCTGCCCATCGCTCTTCCCCTTGGCGACGATCGCCTTGAACGCAGTCCAGTCATCAGGTGGAAGCTCCAGCTTCACGGAGGAGAGGCATTCCGAGCCGCCATTGATCTGGCCGGAGACGGCGACGAGATCGAAGCCCTTGTCGAGCGCCGTGATGTAATGGAGGTAGGTGACCTGTGCGACGTCGATGCTCTTCGAGATCAGCGCGGTCAGCACGTCATTGCCGGAGTTGAAGCCGGTGGCCTCGACCTCGGCGCCCTTCACCATGCCTGAAATCAGCGACATCGGCAGGCAGTGCGCGCATTTGGCGTAACCGAGCTTGATTTTGGGGACCTGCGCGGAGGCGAGATCGCTTCCGCCGAACATCGCCACCATCACCACCATCACCACGAGGCCCCATCGCAAACTCGTCCGCATCACTTGCTCGGTTTGGAAGGCGCGAGATCTCGCGCGTCGCAAGCGATCATCGGCTGGCCTTTACGGCAGCGCAACGGCGTTTTTGCATTCTGCATACAATTTGCGCTCTATGCCATTGTTTTCAGCTACATGCGTCGGTATTTTGGGCAAGCTAAGGAGCCGGAAACGGCTAGGATGAACTGAAGCGAAGAGGCACGCGTGCAGCAGAAGTCGGAAACCTCGAAGGGCCGAAAGTCGCCCAAACTCAAGCGGATGGGCCTGCACGAGCGCGCCGCCGCGCGGATGCGGACGATGATCATTCGCGGCGAGCTGCCGCCGGGATCGCAGACCCAGGAAACCAGGCTGTCGAAGGAGCTCGGCGTGTCGCGCACGCCGCTGCGCGAGGCGATGAAGGTGCTGGCGGCCGAAGGACTGATCGAGCTTCGCCCCAATCGAAGCCCGCGCATCGCCGATATCGCGATCGACGGCATCTCTGAGTTGTTCGAGGCGCTGGCCGGCATCGAACGGCTGGCTGCCGAGCTCGCCGCGCAGCGCGCCACCGAGCGCGATCTCGCCCGCCTGCGCACGCTTCAGACCCGCATGGAAGGTCATCATCGCAACGGCAAGCTCGACGATTACTTCGCCATCAACGGTGAGATCCACAACACCATCGTCCGCATGGCGCGTAACACGCCGCTGCGCGAGGCGCACGAGACACTGATCTCCCGCGCCGAGCGCGCGCGCTATCTCGCGCTCGGCGCTGACCGGCGCTGGAGCAATTCGGTGGACGAGCACGCCGATATTCTGGCGGCCCTCGAGGCGCGCGACAGCGAAACGGCCGGCCGCCTGCTCGGCGCCCATGTCCGCCGCACCGGTACGGCGCTGCTCGAAGTCATCGCGGCCTCTCAAGCCAAGCGGACAGCGGCGTAATCATGAAGCTGCTGCTGCTCAACCCGAACACCAGCACCGCAGTCACGCAACTGATGACGGGAGTCGGACAGCGCGCGGCCTCGCCCGGAACCGAGCTGATCCCCTGCACCGCGACCCGCGGCGTGCCCTACATCTCGACGCGCACCGAGGCCCAGATCGGCGGCGCCATTGCGCTGGAGATGCTGGCCGAGCAGCATCGCGACGTCGACGCCGCGATCATCGCCGCCTTCGGCGATCCCGGCCTGTTCGCCGCGCGCGAAACCTTCGACATTCCCGTGGTCGGCATGGCGGAAGCGGCAATGCTGACCGCCTGCATGGCCGGGCGGCGCTTCGCCATCGTCACCTTCGCCCAGGCGCTCGGCCCCTGGTACGAGGAATGCGTCCGCGCCCACGGGCTGTGGGAGCGCTGCGCCGGTATCCGCATGCTCGATACGCCGTTCAAGGCGATCTCGGAGGTCGGCACCGAGAAGGAAGATGTGCTTGTCGGACTTGCTCATCGTGCGATCGTCGAGAACGACGCCGATGTTTTGATTTTCGCGGGCGCGCCACTTTCGGGCCTTGCCGAGCGCGTCGCCGAACGGATCCCCGTTCCTGTCGTCGATCAGGTCGTCGCCGCAGTGAAGCAAGCGGAGGCGCTGGTGGCGCTACGCCTGCGCAAGGCAACTGCAGGCACATACCGCCGCCCCGCGGCCAAACCCACCCTTGGCCTTGCCGATGCGCTCGCCGCCCGGCTCGAGCATCGCGACAGCTAGGGGAGCTTCGGCCAGCGATGAGAAAAACCGAGTTCGTTCTCGATGGCACGGCCGAAGGCAAACAGGCGGGATTCGCATCCCGGTGGGGCAATGATCTGGATGCCGAACGGCAGCTCGCTCTCCCCTCGCGGCGCCGGCAGGGTCAGCACCGGGAAACCGACCAGCGACACGATGAAGGTGACGGCGAGATAATCGATCGGCGTCTCCAACGCCGCGCCATCGATCGCGGTGACGGCGCTGATTTCATTCGGCCAGGGCAAGACGGACGCCGCCGGCGCCACCAGGAAATCGGCGTGGCTGAACAGCTCGCGAAAGCTGCGGTAGATGCCGGTGCGGCGCCGCTCGGCGTTGAGATAGTCCTCCGCGGAGAGCTTTGCGCCCGCGTCGATGTTCCAGATCACGGTGGGCGTGAGCTCGGCGCGGCGCGTCCTCAGCAGCTCGCCATAACTGTTGGCGATATGCGCGGCGCGCAGCGTCCGAAATGTCTCGATCGCATCGCCGCAATCGGGCGCGGACGGCACCACATCGGCAACGCCCGCGAGCGCCTCGCAGGCCGCGGCGAACCGCGCACGGACTTCGCGCGCCACGGGCGCGACACCGAAATCGGGCGTCACTGCGATCAGGGGACGCCCTGCAACCGGCCGATCGTCATTGACGACGCCGATCGAGAGCGGGTCGCGCACATCGCCTCCCCCACAGACCGACAGCGCCAGTGCGAGATCGTCGACGCCGCGGGCCAGAAAACCGTGGGTGGCGAGCATGTCCCAGCCGAGCGGGCGGCGCGGCGACGGGATGCGGCCGGGCGTCGGCCGGATCGAGGCGACGTCGCAGAAACTTGCAGGCGTGCGCACGGAGCCGCCGAAATCGGTGCCATGGACCAGCGGCACCATGCCAGCCGAGACCGCAACCGCGGAGCCACCGGACGATCCGCCCGAGGTCAGCGCAGGATCGAATGGATTGCGGCTAGGCCCACGCAGTTTGTTGGTGCAGACCGCGCCGAATCCGAATTCCGGCGTGTTTGTCTTTCCCAGAATGATCGCGCCGGCGCGCCGCAATCGCGCGACCACGAGATCGTCTTCGGCCGGAACGTGATCACGAAACAGAACCGACCCATAGGTGGTCGCGAGCCCCGCCGTGTCCGTGAGGTCCTTGATCCCTACGGGCACACCGTGCAGCGGACCGAACGGCGCGGGCGCGGCATCGCAGATTTGCGCGGCACGGCGGGCCCCCTCCGCATCGACAGTCACGAATGCCGCCAATTGCACGTCTTGGTGCGCAATCCGTTCGAGATGCGCCTCGACAACCTCGCGCGACGACAGCTCGCCCTTCGCAATGGCGCATGCAAGGGTCGTGGCAGTGAGGTCGCAAACCGATCGATCCGATGTCATTGCGCCACAATGCCAAACCTCGCAGCGAAAAGCGACCAGTGCGGGCACGAGACTTGCTTTCTCCTCTGGGGCAATGGGAGGCAACATCATGGCTGAAGCGCAAGGCGGCCGATCGCTCGTCGTCGACGCCGTCACCCACCGCTATCCGAGCGGCGCGCTCGCGGTCGAGAACATCAATCTCGACATCAAAGGGGGCGAGATCATCGCCCTGCTCGGCCCCTCCGGCTGCGGCAAGACTACCCTGCTGCGGATCATCGCCGGCTTCATCGCGCAGACGCAAGGGCGGATCATCATCGGCGACGACATCGTCGACGCGCTGCCGCCGAACCGTCGCGCGGTCGGCATCGTGTTCCAGAACTACGCACTATTCCCCCATCTCAGCATCAGCGAGAACGTCGCTTATGGGCTTGCCGCGCGCGGCATCGACAAGGCGACCCGCCAACGCGAAGCGCAGCGCCTGCTGGATTTGGTGCAGCTGCCGACCATGTCGGAACGGTTGCCACGGCAGCTCTCCGGCGGCCAGCAGCAGCGTGTGGCGCTCGCTCGCGCGCTGGCGATCAAGCCGTCGATCCTGCTGCTCGACGAGCCCTTTGCCGCGCTCGACAAGAATTTGCGGCTGGACATGCAGATCGAGGTCAAGCGGCTGCAACGCGTCTCCGGCATCACCACGCTGATCGTGACCCATGACCAGGAAGAGGCGCTGTCGATGGCCGATCGCGTCGCCGTGCTGAGCCACGGCAAGCTCGAGCAGTTCGGATCGCCATCGGACGTCTATGACCGGCCGCAGACGCTGTTCGTGAACACGTTTGTCGGAGCCAGCAACCGCATGACTGGCGTCGTCGTCTCGGCGGATCGGACGGCAGCAAAAGTCCGTCTCGATGCCGGCGCGGAAATTATCGCGCGCCCCGCCGGCGGCGCTCTCACCGAAGGCGGCCGCGTCACCGTGTGCATCCGCCCCGAGCATCTGCAATTCGTCGGTGACGAGACCGGCTTTGCCGGCGTAGTCGGCATGTCGCTGCCGCTCGGGGCCACGGTCGTGCACGAGGTCACCACCGCCGACGGCTCCGGCGTCAAGATCTCACAGGCGCGCATCGGCGAGACGCGCACGCTGGAGAGCGGCGCCGCGGTGCGCCTCGCACCGCTCGCCCCGTCGCTCGCCAACGCTTTTCCTGCAACGCTTTAAATTCAGCATTTGTCCAGAGGGAGTTCGACCATGATCATGAACCGCCGAAGCCTGATGACGACCGCACTCACACTCGGTGCCATGAAGGCGTTTCCCGGATTGAGCTATGCCCAGGCCCGTCCGCTGGTGTTTGCGACCTTCACCGGAAGCTGGGAGGAGGCGCACAAGGCAGTGCTGGTGCCGGCCTTCCGCAAGGCGAACGCCGACGCCGCGATGGTGCTCGACCCCATGCTCTCCGTCGACCAGATCGCCAAGGTGAACGCCGCCAAGGCCAATCCACCGATCGACGTCATGCTGCACGATCCCGGCCCGGCCCTAGTCGCGATCGGCCAGGACCTTGTCGAGCCATACCCCGTCGAGAAGAGCGCCTATTACAAGGACCTGATCGCCGAGGCCCAGGAGCCGATGGGCCCTGCCCCGTTCTTCCAGGTCGTCGGCCTCACCTACAATCCGGAAGCCGTCAAGACGCCGCCGACCTCCTGGGCCGATCTGTGGAAGCCCGAGTTCAAGGGCCGCGTCGGCATCACCAACCTCAACTCGACGCTCGGCACCGGATGGCTGGTCGAGATCGCAAAGATGCGCGGCGGCTCTGAAGCCAATGTCGATCCTGCCTTCAAGGCGATCGAGGAGCTGAAGCCCAACCTCGCCGCGGTTGCCGCTAATCCCGGCGCACTCGCCACCCTGTTCCAGCAGGGCCAGATCGACATCTCGCCCGGCAATTTCAACGCCATCCAGATCCTGAAGGCGCGCGGCGTGCCCGTCGAGTTCGTGGCCCCGAAGGAAGGCGCGATCGCCTTCAAGACCACGATCCACATCGTCAAAAACTCGCCCAACCGCGAGCTCGCTTTCAAGCTGATCGAGGCGTCGCTGACGCCCGAGGTGCAGACCACGCTGATGAACCCGCCCTATCTGATCGTGCCGACCAATTCCAAGGTGACGATGGGCGGCGAGATCGCGCGCGTGCTCGCCAAGGACACCGCGGAGCTGAAGCAGAAATTCGTATTCCAGGACTGGAAGAAGATCAACGAGCAGCGCTCGGCCTGGATCGAGCGCTTCAACCGCGAGATCAAGATCTAAAAGCTTCAGGGACCAATGATGGGCGCAGCACCGGCATCACGGGACGTCACCTCCTACGGGATGGGATTGGCAGCGCCGCTGGCGCTGTTCTTCCTGGTGTTCTTCGTGGCGCCGCTGCTGCAACTGCTGTGGCTCTCGCTGCACAACGACACTGCCGCGCTCCATTGGGGGCTCGGCCAGTATCTGCACTTCCTCACCGATCCCTTCAGCCTCAGCGTGCTCGGCTCGACGCTGCTGCTTGGGGCCGAGGTGACGGCCGTCTGCCTCGTGCTCGGCTTTCCCATCGCCTGGCTCTACCAGCGGGTCGGGCGGCGGCTTCAGACCATCATCATCCTGATCGTGCTGCTGCCGCTTTTGACCAGCGTCGTGGTCCGCACCTTCGCGTGGATCGTCATTCTCGGCCGCCAGGGCATCATCAACGCGACGCTGCAATCGCTCGGGATCATCGATACACCGTTGAAGCTGCTCTACACCCAGTTCGGCGTCGTGCTCGCGCTGGCGCAGGTGCAGATGCCGTTGATGACGCTACCGCTGATCACCGCGCTCGGGCGCATCGATCCCAATCTCGACGACGCCTCCTGCTCGCTCGGGGCCGGGAGCTGGCGCACGTTCTTCCGGGTCGTGCTACCGCTGTCGCTGCCCGGCGTGATCGCCGGCTGCACGCTGACCTATGCCGCCGCGATCACGGCCTTCATCACCCAGTCGCTGATCGGCGGTGGGCAGATGCTGTTCATGCCGATGTATCTCTACCAGCAGGCTTCGACGCTGCAAAACTGGCCGTTCGCCTCCGCAATCTCCATCATTTTCCTGCTCGCCGTGCTCGCGGTCGTCTCGCTCTTCACCACGCTCGGCCGCCTGTCGCGCGGCTACGGAGGCGCATGATGAGCGGGCGCAAACGTACTCTGGAGGCGTTCAGCTTCGAGCTGGTCATGACCGCGGTCGCCGTGATCGCGCTGATCATCATCATCGCGCCGTCGCTGGTGGTGCTGATCGTCTCCTTCACCAGCGGCTTCTCGCTGCGCTTCCCGCCGCCGGGCTATTCGCTGCGCTGGTACGCCGAATTGTGGAACGCCTGGCAGCTGCACTTCGCAGCCAAGAACAGCCTCATCGTGGCGCTGTGGGCGACGGGCCTGTCCGTCGTGCTCGGCGTTGCCGCCGCACTCGCGATCTCGCGCTCGCCGAGGCTGTCGGCGCGGCTGCTCGATTCCCTGTTCATGTCCCCCCTGGTGCTGCCGGCGCTGGCCTTCGGCCTTGCCGCGTTGATGCTGTTCTCGCTGGTCGGATTGCCGGTCTCGCCGCTGACCTTGGTGATCGGGCACACCGTGGTTTGCGTTCCCTACGTCGTGCGCAACACGATTGCGGCGCTGGCCCAGCTCGAGCCGACCCTGCTGGAAAGTTCGGCCGTGCTGGGCGCCAGCCGCATCTACACGTTCCGGCGCATCGTACTGCCGCTGATCCGGCCGGGCATCATCGCAGGCGCCTTCATCGCCTTCATGTCGTCCTTCGACAACGTGCCGGTGTCGCTGTTCCTGCGCGATGCCGCAACCGACATGCTGCCGATCCGGATGTGGCAGGACCTCGAGGGCAAGCTCGACGTTACCATCGCCGCGCTCTCGGGCGTGCTAATCATTGCGACCGTCGCGCTGGTCGCGATCATGGAGCGCGTCACCGGATTGTCGCGGCGGCTGACCAACTGATCAGGCGCCGCGGAACAGCGAATAGCCCCAGCGCGTGAATTTCAGCGGCAGATGAAAATGCTCGTCGACAGCCTTGATGCGGAAGCGGAACGGCGTCACCGTGAGAAAACCGTCCTCGTCCGCAAAGAACTCACCGAGATGAAACAGGACCTCATACTCGCCTGCCGTCACACCAGCGCCTTGGGCAAGGGGATGATCGAGCACGCCGTTGGCACCGAGCCGCCCGTCGGCGATACGCGACGAGTCCGGATCGATCCGCCAGATCTCGACGCGCAGCCCCTGCGCAGGGCGTCCGCTCGCCACGTCGACTGCGTGAATGGAAATGCCGCCTGCCACCGTGATCCTCCATGAGCGCAACGCCATGGTAGACACAAACACAGCCGTTCCGCCAGCACCTGCGCTGCTGCCGGCCCTCGGGGCGATGACCTCGCTTCAGGCGCTGGTGGCGCTCGCCCTGTTCGCCCCGGGCGTAGTCGCGCCCCGCGCCAACATCGAGGTCTGGCAGCTCTCCATGTTCTCCTGTGCGGTATTCGCGATTGGTATCCCGGCCTCATTCTGGGGCGGCGGCTTTATCACGCGGCTCGGGTCGATGCGGATCGCAAGCCTGTGCGCGGTGGCTATCGTCGTCAGCATGGCGCTGGCGTCGCTCGGCTCGACCGTCACCCTGCTGGCCGCCGGCCTCTGCCTCGGCCTCGCCTTCGGCCCGGAGACGCCGGCAAGTGCGGCGCTGCTGGCGCGCCTAGTGACCTCCGAGCAGCGCGCTTTCGTGTTCTCGGTGCGCCAGACCGGTAACCAGATCGGCGCCGTATGTGGCTCGCTGATCCTGCCCGCGATCGCGATCTCTCTCGGACCAGCCTGGTGCTACGCAGCGGTCGGCGCCTGCGCGCTGCTCGCGATCCTGATGTTCGAGCAATTGAGGCCAGCTTATGCGGGCAAGGCCGTTCCCCCGCCAGAACTCGATCTCCGCGCGCGACTGGCGCTGGTCACTGCGGACCGGCGGATCACGATGCTGGCACTGGCCTCAATGCCGTTCAGCGCCATGCAAGTGTCGCTCAACACCGTCTTCGTCACACTCGGCACCCGCGAGCTTGGGCTCAGCCACATCGAAGCCGGCATAGCGCTCGCCTGCGCGCAAGGCGGCGGCCTGGCCGGCCGGCTCGCCTGGGGTCTTGTCGCAACGCGCCTGAACGCCTCGCGCGGGGTTCTCATCGTCATCGGCCTCGGCATGACCTTCTGCGCCGCACTGCTTGGCCTCGATGGCGCATCGCTCGGTCGCACCGGACAATTCGCGGTCGCCACGCTGTTCGGCCTGACAGCCTCGGGTTGGAATGGTGTCTTCGTCGCAGAAATCGCGCGCCTTGCCCCCCAAGATAGGATTGGCGAGACCACAGGCGCGGTGCTGACGGCGTCCTATGCCGGCCTGCTGGCGGCACCGGCGCTTGTTTCCATATTGGATACTACCGCGAGCCTCGGCGCAGCCTTCGTTGCGTTGGCGTGCCTCGCTCTGTGCGGCACAGTGGCGTTGATGTGGGGAGGCCATGACAAAGCCGGCACATAGCGCGTGCGACATCGCAGCCGAAGTCGCTGCCGGGCGGATGACCGCCGTCGAGACCGCCAAGGCTGCCCTCGGTCGCATCGAAGCCGCCCAAAGCTTGAACGCGGTGGTTACGATCGATCCTGCGCGCACGCTGGCCGACGCGGCGGCGGTCGATGATCGCCTGCGCGCAGGCGAGCGAATGCCGCTGGCTGGTGTCCCCGTCGTCGTCAAGGACAACATCTGGGTCGGCGGCTGGCGTATCACGCAAGGCTCGCGCCTGTTCGCCGATTTCATCGCGCCACGGGATGCCGTTGCGATCGAGCGACTGCGTAGCGCGGGCGCCCTGGTCGTCGGTATCGGCGCGACGTCCGAGTTCGCTTGCAAGGGCCTCACCACCTCGCCGCTGTTCGGGCCGACAAGGCATCCGCTCGATCTCGCGCTGACACCCGGCGGCTCATCGGGCGGGCCGGCAGCGGCGGTAGCGGCCGGACTTGTGCCGCTCGCAATCGGCACCGATGCGGGCGGCTCCAGCCGCAGGCCGCCGGCCCACGTCGGTGTCACCGGCTTCAAGCCGTCCTACGGCGCGATCCCCTATGGACCCGGTTTCGCCGAGCCGTTTTTCGAACTGTCCGTCATTGCACCGATCGCCGCCACCGTCGCCGATGTCACGCTGGCGTTCGAAGCCATGACCGGTGTCGATCCGCGCGACCCGGATTCCGCTTGTATCGCACAAGAGGCGGATGACCCGGCCAGCCTGCGCATCGCGTTCTCGCCGCGCCTGGGACTGGACGTCGCGGTCGACATCGTCGTCGCCGACGGACTTGCTGCTGCCGCAGAGCGCCTTTCCACCGCCGGCCTGCGCATCGCCCGGCGGGATCCCGTCTGGCCGGCGGGCGCGACGGAAGAGGCCATCATGCCGCTTCAGCACGCGGGCCTCGCCGCGCTCCATGGCGACGCCTTCCGCAGGGATCCGAGCGTGTTCGATCCCGATATCGCGAAGCAGATCGAACGCGGGCTGTCCTGGTCGGGCCCGGACGTTGCCAGCGCGCTGGTTGCGAGCACCGCGATCGCCAACGCGTTCGCGGCCTTCTTCACCGACATCGACCTGTTGCTGGCGCCGACCGTCCCCTGCGTCGCCTGGCCGTTGACCCAGCTTGGACCTGACACGATCGGCGGCCGCCCGGCGAGCCCGCGCGCGCACGCCGTATTCACGCCCTTCGTCAATCACGCCCGGATTCCCGCTATCTCCATTCCCTGCGGGACTGACGCAGCCGGACTTCCCTACGGCCTGCAGCTGATCGCCCGGCGCGGCCAGGATCGAGCTCTGCTGCGGGCCGCGCGGTACGTCGAGACGCTTCTTCGGGACGACACCTAAAACTGCACACCACGTGTCAGGGCGCCGTCGACGACGAGATTTGTCCCCGTGATGAAACTTGCCGCGCGACTGGCGAGAAACACGGCGGCGTTGGCCATCTCCTGCGGCGTCCCCATCCGCCCCGTCGGATTGAGGGCTAGCGCGGTCTTGTAGAGCTCGGGGTTGTTGTCCTTGATCATGTTCCAGACCCCGCCCTCGAAATAGGTGTTGCCCGGCGAAACGGAGTTGGCGCGGATGCCTTTCCCCGCGAGCTGATTGGCCAACCCCTGAGTGTAGTGGATGATCGCCGCCTTGAAGGTACCGTAGGGACCTGCCGCGAAATCGACCTCTCGCCCGGACACGCTGGAGATCGTGACGATCGCGCCGGCCATGCTCTTCTCCAAATACGGCATGGCCGCATTCACCAGCCGGACCGTGCCCATCATGTCGGTCGAAAACTCCTTTTCCCAGCTTTCGTCGTCCTGCCCGATCGCGAGCGCGCTGACGTTGGCGACGACAACGTCGATGCCGCCGAGCTTGGCCGCCATATCGCCGACCCAGGCTTTTAGCGCGGCACCGTCGGAGACGTCGACCGCGCCACCAAAAGCCGCGACGCCCTTTGCCTTCAGCGCGGCGACCGTGCTCTCAACCTCGGCCCGATTGCGGGAACAGACACCAACGTCGGCGCCTTCTGCTGCAAACGTTTCAGCGATCGCCCGGCCGATGCCCTTGGTGCTGCCGGTGATGAGAACTTTGGCGCCCTTGAGTCCGAGATCCATGGTCGGTTTCCTCTTCCTTGTTTAGGCTCTGTAGATCGCATTCGCCGCCAGGTCAGTAGTTGCTCGCAGCCGCCTTGACCAGGCCGCGATAGCTGTGCGGCATGCGCATCGAGACCAGGTCCTTGCGCCGCACCACGTTGGTCGGATAGACGCTGTCGAGATTGCCGGTGTCGACCAGCGCCGTGGCGAGGCCAGTGCCGTTGGCAACGATCGCTTCCCGGCGCGGAAATTCGAATGTATCCGGCCCGAACACGCCGCTCAGTCCGGGATAGCCGCGCTCGGGATCGAGAACATTGGCGAAGGCAAGGAAGACGTTGTTCTCGCCGGCGCGCACCCGGAAGTGATGCCAGTGGTGCGGATCGCCTCCCGTCGGAATGAAGCCTGGCTGGATTACCTCCGTGCCCGCGTGCGACGAGCTGAAGCGCCCCTTGATCGCCGCTGGGCAGACGATGAGATCGCAGCCGCGAAGTGCGAGCACTCGCCCCGCTTCCGGGAACGATGCGTCGTGGCCGATCAACATCCCGATGCGACCGATCGGCGTGTCGACAACGCTCCATCCGGTACCGGCGGTTGCCCAACTTCTCTCGTCAGCCGCCAGGTGCGTCTTGCGATAAATCGATATCTTTCCGTCAGGCGCGACGAGGCATGCGCTGTTGTGGAGCACATCTCCGTCACGCTCGGCTAGGCCGCAGACAAGGTAGATACCGAATTCGCCTGCGATGCGGCGCAGGCGGTCTGTCGCGGATCCCGGTATCGGCTGCGCCGATTTCGCGGGATCCGCAAGGCCCGTCACCGCCAACTCCGGGAAGACGACAAGTTCGGCGCCTTTCTCCTTGGCCGCCCGCGCCAGCGCTTCGATCTGTCGTAGATTTTGGACGACGTCGTCGACAGGCGCGAATTGCGCGACGCTGACCCGCGACGTTTTGCCGGTCGGCCAGGGCTCGTGGCCATAGAGACCGAAAAAATCGCGTGGGTTCCAGCTGAAGGTATCGGTGAGCAATTCCGGATAGAGCTCCGGCCGCCGCTGCGCGAACACGGTCTCGCCGAGGACGCGGCGCGCGCGCGCGGCATCGAGATCGATCTCCGACAGCAGGACTCCGTCACCCTTGTCGAGCACGGCGCTCACCTGCCCGTCTGGCGCTATCACGCAGCTGCCGCCGCTGAACTGCACGGTGCGCTCCAGCCCCCATCGATTGCTTTCAATGACGTAGCAGCCGTTCTCAAAGGCGCGGCTGATCCAGTACGGTGCCGGCGTGCGCTCGGCCAGCCAGTTCGAGATGTGACAGATGACGTCGGCGCCCCCGAGCGCCATCAGCCGCGCGGTTTCCACGAAGTGGATGTCCATGCAGATCAGCAGCCCAATGCGCCCAATCGGCGTTTCGAACACCTGATTGTGCAGATCGCCCGCCGCCGCCCATTTCGGTTCGGAAATATACGGATGCGTCTTGCGATGGCGGCCGACCACGCCATTAGGCCCGATCAGCACGGCCGTGTTGAAGTAGATGCCGTCCTCGTCGACCTCGGGCATGCCGACGACGATATGGCAATCATGCTTGCGCGCCAGCGCTGCAAAGCGGCTGGTGGTCGGCCCCGGGATCTTCTCGACGAACGGCGCGACCTCGGCACGGTCGAACCAGCAATAGCCCGTGGTTCCCATTTCCGGCGTGACGATGAGCTTGGCGCCGGCCGCCGCTGCCTGCTCGCAGAGATCGAGCAGGCCTGCAATGTTTTGCTCCTTCTCGAACATGGTCGGCTCGAACTGAACGGCGGCGACTTTGTGGATGGTGGACATGATCCGGCCGGTTTCAAACGAGAAAGGATTTCTTGATGGAAGCGCCGAGCGTGTATTTCGGATCGACCATGTTGCCGAGCCGGACACGACCTGCCTGGGTCAGGAGCATGTAGGCGTCGATCTCGTCGAAACCGTAGTCGGTCGCCATCCAGCGGCAGAGCTCGCGATAAGCAATGCGGGCCGCATCCTCCATTGGCCGCGCGGAGCCGATGGTCATGATGAAATCCCTGGTCTCGAGCCGCGGCCAGGCGATGGTCCAGTTCTTGATCAGGTCGATCTGCACCGTGGTCACGGTCGGATGCTCGATAGCGACGCCGCAGAGCTCGCCATCGCCCTGCGCGGCGTGACAATCGCCGAGATAGAGCAACGCGCCCTTGGTGTTGACCGGCAGATAGATGACGGCGCCGACGCCGACATCCGGCAGGTCCATATTGCCGCCGTAATAGTCCGGAACCAGCGACGAGATCGCCTCGATTTCGGGGGACGTGCCGATGGTGCCGATAAACGGCTCATAAGGCAGCGTAATCTTGTCGTTCCACTTGGTTCCGGTCTTCGCGTCGATCACGAGCTTCTTCACTCGCTCCGGCAGCGCCGGGTTGAGCAGCGCGGTCTGCCCGGTCGAGACCAGCCCGCCGAAGTCCGGCATGACTACGGTGGTGCCGCACGGCTGCGGCCCGCGCGGCACGATATTTTCAATATAGACGGCGAGCACGTCGCCTTTCTCGGCGCCGTTGACGTGGATCGGTCCGTTCTGCGGATTGAGGAATGGAAAATTGAGGATCTTCGACGGGCTGTCGGTCTCGTGCTTGATCGCCCCCTCGAAAGCGTCATGGGTCTCGGCGGCGACCACGGCACCGGGATCGACCGTCAGCACCGGCTTCACATAGGGGCCGTAGACATAATGATACTTGCCCTGCTCGCTCTCCGTGATGGTGTAATGCTTGCCCCGTTCGCCCTTGGCGACGCCTCTGCGTGCCATGATGGAAGTTTCTTGCCAGGCCATTGCTGTTCTCCTTGGTTGGGCGTCGTTTTTTTTAAACTGCCAGATGGCGGCGCATCTCCGCCTCATCGTCGAGCGCACAGCGGTCAAGGCTTGCGACGATACGTCCCTTGTCCATGACGTAGCAGCGCTGCGCCATGGCGCGGATCATGTCGAGATTCTGCTCGACCAGGATAATGGTCACGCCGGTCACGCGATTGAGCTCGACCATGTTGCGTGCGATGTCCTGGACGATGTTAGGCTGGATGCCTTCGGACGGTTCGTCCAGCAAGATGAGATTTGGATCTGCAATCAGGACCCGTCCGATCGCGAGCTGTTGTTGCTGGCCGCCGGACAGGGTGCCGGCGCGCTGGGTCCAGCGCTCGCCGAGGATCGGAAACGCCTCGAGGATCTTGCGGCGGCCTGCTTCGGGAATGCCGCCGCCCCTGATCGCGGCACCGACGGCGACGTTCTCGCCAACGGTCAACCGGGGGAACACATCGCGCCCCTGCGGCACGTAGCCCATGCCGAGGCGTGCCCGCTTGTGCGCGGGCAAGGACTCCACCGCCTCGCCGCGATAGACGATCGAGCCGCTCATCGCCGGCACCAGCCCGATCAGGCTCTTCATCAGCGTTGATTTGCCGACGCCGTTGCGTCCGATGATGGCAACGATCTCACCCTCCCGTACCTCGATCTCGAGGCCCTGGAGCACCGGCTTGCCGCCATAACCGGCGCGCAGGCCCAGCGTCGAGAGGATCACTTCCTTGCGCGGCATATCAAGCATGGGCCTGCCCCAGATAGATCGCCGCCACGCGCTCGTCAGCCACGATCTCGGAGATCGTGCCCTGCGCAAAGACCTGGCCGAGATGCAGCACGGTGACGCGCTGGGCGACCTGGCGCACGAATGCCATATCGTGCTCGATCGCCAGCACCGTCATGCCGTCGGCATTGAGCCGCTGCACCATCGCGCCGGTCGCACGCGTCTCCTCCGGCGACATGCCGGCGGTCGGCTCGTCCAGCAATAGAAGACGCGGCTTCAGGCTGATCGCCATGCCGATCTCCAGCCATTGCTTCTGACCGTGGCTGAGATTGCCGGCGGTCTGGACCTGCTCGCTCTCCAGTCCGAGGAAGGCAAGCAGCCGGTCGATCTCCGCAGCGAGCTCGGCGCCGCGATGACGGCTCTGCAAGGCGATCTCGAGGTTCTGACGGACCGACAGGCCCTTGAAGACGCCGGGCACCTGGAACTTGACGGAAAGGCCGCGGTGAATACGTGCAAACGACTTCAGCGCCGTGATGTTTTCTCCTGCAAAGAGAATCTCGCCGCTGCCGGGATGATGCTCGCCGAGGATCAGGCGGAACAACGTGCTCTTGCCGGCACCGTTCGGGCCGATCAGGCAGTGAATCTCGCCGGCTTCGAGCGTGAGGTCCACGGCGTTCGTGACGTGGAGGCCGCCAAAATGCTTGTTCAGATTGCGAAGCTCGAGCAGCGACATCAGCCTGCCCTCTGCGTCAGGCGGGCTGAAAGCCGTCCGAGCCAGTTCATCAGGCCGAGCACGAGGCCGTTCGGGGCGATGAGGACGGTGAGCACCAGCAGCACGCCCATGAAGATGAGGGCATACTGGCTGCCATAGATCGTGAGCGCCTGGAACGCAGCAAGCACCACCAGCGTGCCGATCACGGTCGAGGTCAAGTCGCTGCGACCGCCGACCGCGACCCAGATCAGCGGCAGCGCCGCCGCCGTCATGCCCATGCTCGATGGCGTGATGTACTGTCCCCACACCGTGTAGAGCACGCCGGATATCCCTGCGAGCGCGGCGCCGATCACGAAGGTGATGAGTTGGTACTTGCGCACGTCGTAACCCAGCATCTCCGCCCGCTCGGGATTCTCGCGGATCGCAACGATGACGTTTCCGAATGATGAGTTCATCAGGATGCGCAGGCCGAGATAGACGAAGACGAGGAGACCGAGCACAAAGTAGTAAAGCCCGACGTCGGCAAACAGCACGATCGGTTCGCGCGGCCAGGGAATGGTCAGGGGCGGCATCGCGCTCATGCCGTTGAAGCCGTTCAGCCGCGCGCTGCCGATATGCCATTCCGGTCCCGCGGTCTGGGCCATGAAGCGCTCCAGCATCAAGGTCACGGCGAGCGTGACGATGCCGAGGAAGACGCCGGCGATGCGGCCGAAGAACATGAAATAGCCGAGCAGGACGGCGAACAGCGCGGCGATTGCGACCGCCGCCACCATCGCGACTAGCGTAAAGCCATAGGCCGGGCCGAAATTGATGGTCAGGACGCCGTAGCCGTAGCCGGCGATCCCGAAGAACGCCGTCTGGCCGAACGAGAGCGAACCGCCATAACCCCAGATCAGGCACAGGCTGAGCGCGATGAACACCCAGACGAAGAAGTAGACGGTGTTGCCGACGGTGTAACCGTCGCTGAACAGCGGATAGGCCAGCGCGACCACCAGCATGATGGCAAACACAGCCCAGAAGGCCCGGCCGCGACCGACGGTCTGCGGGCCTTCGAGACGTTGAAACAAGGACAGTAAACCGCTCACGACGCCATCACTCCGTCAGGTGCGCTCACGCAGTACGAAGCCGGAGATGCCTTTCGGCAGGACCCGGACGACAATGATCACGGCGACCAACAGACCGATCTGGCCGAACAACTGCCCCTGCCACGACGTCATCACCGATTTCACCACCGCAAGCACGCCGCCCGCCGGCGCCGTGCCGAGGAAAACGTCCGCCCCGCCGATTACCACGGTGACGAACGCTTCCATGATGAAGGTCGCGCCCATGGTGGGAACCAGCGTCATGGTCGGCGCGTACAGCCCCCCGGCAAGGCCGGCGAGCCCTGCCCCGCAGGCGAAGGTAAGGCTGTAGATCAGCCGCGTGTCCACGCCGAGGGCCGCCGCCATATGCGGCACCTGAATGGTGGCGCGCGCCAGCACCCCGAAGCGCGTCCAGTTGAACAGAGCGTAGAGACCCGCCAGCACGCCGAGTGCTGAGCAGAACAGCACGATGCGATAGATCGAATAGGAATAGTCACCGACTTGAAAACTGCCGAACGGCGTGCCGACGCCCGCCATCGTGGAGCCGACCATGATCAACGTGCCTTGAGTGGCGATCAGGCTCAGACCCCAAGTCGCGACAATGGTATCAAGAGGCCGATCGTACAGATGGCGGATCACGGCGAGCTCCACCAGCACGCCGACCAGCGCAGACACGATCGTGCCCGCCAGTATCCCCAGCGGCAATGGCAGGCCGGCATGCACGGCAGCCGCCGTCACGTAGGCACCGCACATGATGAACTCACCATGGGCGAGATTGATCACGCCCATCATGCCGAAGATCACCGCGAGCCCGCAGGCTGACAGCACCAGGAACGCGAAGGCGTCGCCGAATTGATAGAGAGCCGAGAATGCAAGGGTCGCGATGTCCATGGACCTGCCAGACTGGTGTGAGAAGCGGAGTCGCTACCGCGGATGTCCGTGGTGGCCCCCCCCGGGCCAAAAAACCCGGGGGGCCCCAGCCCCCCGGGGGGGGGGGGGGGGGGGGGAGGCGGGGGGGGGGGGGGGGGGGGGGGGGGGGGGGGGGGGGGGGGGGGGGGGGGGGGGGGGGGGGGGGGGGGGGGGGG